>JAZKIE010000333.1:0-13291 GCA_040385025.1 Pseudomonadota bacterium
TGAGATTCCTTGGGTCTGTTGGTCGACCTGCTTCCCTGCCTTTTGCCTTGTTTTTTGCTTCCCGGTGTTGTCACAGCAACCCCTTGACTTTAGGGGTGGTGCTGCGTTTGCCGCATCCCCCAAATAGGGGAGGGATGTCTCTTTCAGCATGAAAAAGCGC
The DNA here is from genome assembly GCA_040385025.1 of Pseudomonadota bacterium. Taxonomy (GTDB): domain Bacteria; phylum Pseudomonadota; class Gammaproteobacteria; order Burkholderiales; family Burkholderiaceae_C; genus Polaromonas. The sequence goes on from JAZKIE010000333.1 coordinate 161, forward strand.
TGAAACCCGGATTTATGTCACGCTGGCGGCTTGCTGGCCGCAGCCTCCTTGAGGCCGTCGAGAAATTTGGCGGCATCGCCGGCGGCGCTCGCCGGATCCACCGGCGGTGTGGCTTGCTTGACCAGATCTTCCAGGCCCGGCTTGGGCAGGTCTGCCAGCGGGTTGGCGGTGCCGGCCGGTTTGGCCGACGCTGCCTTGTCCAGCGCATCCTGGAGCTGCCGGGCTCGGCCCAGGGGATCGCTGTCGGTGGCGGACCCCGGCGGGCTGCCCGGCGCACCCGCGCCGCTTTGGCCGGCGACGGTTTCGGGCGGGGGGCTTGCCGGCAGATCGGGGGCTTGCGGTGCTTGCGGTGCCTGCGGTGCCTGGCCCCCCGGCCGGGCGACATCTGCCGGAGCGCTGGGTGCCTGCACCGATGTCGGCGTGGCGGACGGATCCACTTCGGGCAGGCCCGGCGGTTTTTTATCCGCAGTGGTGTCCAGCCCGGGCCGGCCTGGGGATGCGTCGGGGACGGACGGCTTGTCGCCGGATCCACTGGCGCTTGCATCTGCGGCCGGGGCCTGGCTGGCCCCGGATGGTGTGTTTGCGGCCTGGCCCGCGTCCTGCGGCTGTGCAGGCTTGGGGTCCGACGCAGCACCGGTTGCATCCGGGGAGGTGTTCGGTGGAGTTTCCGCGCCTTGTGCCGGGGGCGTGCTGCCGGCCGCAGGACTCGCCGCTGCGGCGCCAGCATCGCCAGTCGTGCCGGGTGCAGGCGCGGGGGAGGCCGGCGGCGCGCCACCGCTTGCGCCTGCTGCCCCGGCTGCAGCGGGTGCCTTGGCATCTGCGGCTGCAGGCTTTGCCGCTTCCGCTGCCGGTGCCGGCGCAGGCGCAGGCTTGCGCGGCAAGGCCTCGCCGCCCTGATTGACGACTTCGGCGTCCACCATGGCTTCGGCGCTCACCACATCGGCGCGCGCGACTTCGGTCTGCGCCTTGGCGTTCTCCACCTTGGCCATGGCTTCCTCGATCTGGGCTTGCCCCTTGTCGCGGCGCGCCTCGACCTCGGCCCGTGCCTCGGCGGTGCGCTCCGACATGTCCTGCGAGGCCTGCTGAACCTGGGCCCGCAATACATCGACTTCGGCTGCTACCGAGGCCAGCTCCTTGTCCATTTTTTCCTGTTCTTCCCGCGCGGCATCACCGGGCGGCGCCACGGCCGCCAGTGCGTCCTGCAGCAGGGTGGCCAGCGACTGGCTCGCGGCGGTGAGCTTTTCCTGCTCCGCAGCCATGGCCTGGCTGGCGTGCTGCGCCTGCGCGAGTGCATCGTCACGCGTTGCGGCCAGCGCCTGCTGCATCGGTTCCACCGCGCTCAGCAGCGTGGCCATCATGGCCGAGGTGGCACTGCGCTGGCGTGTGGCGGTGTCACCCGCAGCGGCGAATTTTTTGCGCAGGGCGGCGGTGCTGTCGGCTGCGCCCTGGGCATCGGCCTGGGCTTGCTGCAGCGCGGCCTTGATCTCGGACTGAAAACGGTCGAGCTGGCTGCCCAGCCCGTCGGCATGTTGGGTGGCTGTATTTGCGGCATCCCGCAGCTTGTCGGCCAGGCTTTGGGCATCACCACTGGCCTGATCAAAACTGGCGGCCATGCCGGACAAGGACTGGCCCGCAGCCTGGCCCTCCCGTGCGGCCGATTGCACCGCCTGCTGGGCTTTGCCGATCAGCATATCGGCTTGGGCCAGCATGTCGTCCAGCACCTGCCGCGCCTTGCCGACCTGGGTGTTCATCTGCGCCTTCAGGTCTTCCATCAGCGCCATGAGTTTGGCCGGCGGCTGGGCGATCTGCGCCTTCAGTGCCGCCATGCGGCTGCGCAGCGCCTCGACTTTTTCCTTGAGTTGGTCCACTGGCGGCTGCATGGCGGCCTGCACCTCACTGATGGCCTGCACCACACGGGCTTCGGCGCCTTCGACCTGCCCGCGCACCGGCGCCACGAAGCGGCCCTTGAATCCCAGCACCTGGGCATGCACGGCGTTGACCTTTTCACGCGGCTGGGCGGCGGCAAGAAAACTGTCGCGCGCCCCCCGCACCTGCGCCACCAGCTTGTCGGGCTGGGCCTTGACCTTGTCGGCGGCCGCATGCAACTCGGTGGAGACCTGCGTCATGCGCTCCTGCGCCTGCACCAGCGCAGCGCGCACCTGGTCCAGCACGGCCACCACTTTGGCAATTGCCTGGCGCACCTGCTCGATCACCTGCTTGAGCACCGTGCGCAACTGCTCGACGATGGTGATGGCCTGATCCAGCAGGGTGATGGCGCTGTTGCCCGAGCTCTTGACTGCGCTGCGGGCGCCGGCAATCGTCGTGCGTATGCCGGGAATCATGGCCTTGACGCCCATGAACAGCGTGCGCGCGGCAACCATCGCGAAAGACCGCGTGATGTATTTGCTGCAAATGGCAATCGCGTTGTCGCACAGCGCATCGGCCTGGTCCATCTCGCGGGCCGCCTGTGCCAGCGTCTGGTCCGCGCGCTCCATGAATTCGCGGATGCGCTGCTGGATGCTTTCAATCATCTGCCTGGCCTCGTCGATCTGCGCTTCGACGGGCTGGAAGCGCTCCGGCAGGGCTTCGAGCGTGAGCTTGAGTTCGTCAATTTCCGTGATGACCTCGCCCAGGGTGTCCTTCAGCAGCGCCAGGGTGTTGTCCACCCCGGCGACAGCCGTGTCCATGGTCTGCTTGAGGGCGCTGATCACGGTTTCCAGCCGGCTGATCTGCGCCTCGATACTGGCCACGATGCCGTCAATGACCTGACCGACGGCTTCGACCTGCGTGGCCACCGCGCCAATCGCGGCTTCCACGAGAACGATGGGCGCGGCCACCGCCAGCGCCACCTCGTGGGTTCGGGTCTTGAAGCCGCCGACCTGGTCGCTGAGCCCGGTGACTTCGGTCTCCAGTGCGGCGACGGCGGCGTCCACCCGCTTCATCACGGCATCGAACACGCCCGTCACATCGGCCACCACGGCATCGACTTGTGCCTTGATGCCGTCCAGCATGGCCGTCACGCTTTGGCCGGTGGCATCCACCTCCGCCTGGATGCCGCCGGCAGCCAGCGCCACTTCCCGCCTGACGGTGGCGATGTCGCCGTTGACACCCGCCAGCGCGGCCTGCACCTCGGCCTCAATCGCCGCCTGGGCACCGGCCAGGTCGGCCGGCTGGCTGGCCGGTAGCGCCGCCAGGCGCTGTTGCAAGGGACCCAGCGTGCCGGCAAACTGGCTCAGGCGCGGCTGCAGACCCATGGCTCGCCCGCTCAGGTCCTGCACACTGTGCGCAATCGCTGCCAGCCGCGACGGGATGGCGGAGACATCGGGCCGGATCGCAGCGAGGCGGCCCGGCAGGCCGGTGGCGACCGTCACAGCTTCCTGGATGTCGCTGGCCACACCGGCCAGATTCTGGCCTGCGGTCGCCAGCCGTGGCCCCATGCCGGCCAGCGATGTCACCACGCCACCGAGGTCGGCCTGCAGGCTGGTCAGCGCGGTGGCGAGCGGGCCCACCAGCGCCTGGGGGTTGATAGGCGGGCTCAATTGCGCAACTTGCGCTGCCACCGCGCCCAGTTGCTGCGTCACGGTGCTGATGGCCGTCTGCGCTTCGCTGATGCCGGCCCCAAGTTCGGTCTGCAGGGTGCTGGAAGCTGTCGCTACCGACTCCACCACCTGCGCGGCGCCAGTGCTGATCGCCGTGCCGGCCTTGCTGACGAACTTCATCGGCTAGGGCCTGTTTCCACTATTTATACAAGTGCGAACGCGGTGAAAACAGCGCCAATCAAGGCGCACGACGACGCCCAGACCGGGTGTCTGGGTTAGGAGTGCAACGCTGAGTGGCGTTGTTTTCACCCCGTTCCCTCCGGGTTGCGGCCAAAAAGGCCATGCGCAGCGTTGCAAAGCCTTGCCGGGCGCCAGCCCGGCTGCATTTTGCGCCTCCCGCATGACCTTTTTGACTCGCAACGCATCTTGCATAAATAGTGGAAACAGGCCCGGCCTAGAGGTCGTCGAGGGTTTTCGTCACTGATGTACTGGCATCGGTCATGGCTTTTTCGATCAACGGCACTTTCGACGGCGTCGGCTCCAGCGACACGCCTGCCAGGTCGATGCTGCCCATGGTGAGGTCAATCTGCTCCAGTGTCTGTTCGATTTCGGGCAGCACTTCGGCGCCTTCGATCTGCAGTTCTTCCAGCAGCGGCAACAGGGCGGGCGGCGGCGTTGGTGTGGCAGGCAGCCGGTTGAGATTGATCGTCGCGGCCGTGCTGGCCGCCATGGCACCGGACACCGCAGGGGCGGCACTGGCAGGCATCGTCGGCCAGCCGCCGCCGGCAGAAGGGGCACTGCCTTCCGTCAGCAGCAGGGCGCCATGCGCCAGCTTGGACGACAGCGCCTGGATCACCTGCCGGTCCGACAAGGAAAACACCGAGGGTGAGTGTTCGCAGCGGTACAGCGCGTAACGCAGTGCCGAGACAGCCGCGGCGTCGGTTTTCCAGAAGCTCAGGTAAGCGTCCGCCTCATCAGGCCGGCCGAAAGCCAGCGCAGGACTGCGGCCGCTGGGCAGGGAACTGAAGCGGTCCTGCAGCCAGACGGTTTTGGACTGGCGTTGCAGGGTGGCCAGCGGCAGGCTCATCGCGGCGCCCCATGCGGGGGAAGGCGGCGGCTTGTGCGCGAGCGGGGCAGGGACTTTGCGGCTTCGGCATGGGGCGACATACGACACCTTCTCCACGGGGGCAATGAAGGTCATTGTATATTTCGCAGCCCAAAAAACGGGCGCTAAAAAGCACTGGACAGGCGTCTGCGCCTGGGAGCCTAGGTGGCAGCCAGCACCGGCAGTTCGACCACAAAGGACGCGCCGCCACCCGGCCGGTCTTCGCAGCGCACCTTGCCGCCATGGCGCTCGGTGATGGATTTGACCAGCGCCAGGCCCAGACCGACACCGCCTTCACGTTCGCTGGCGCCGGGCAGGCGGTAGAAAGGTTCAAAAATCCGTTCACGCTGGTTCACTGGAACGCCGGGACCGCGGTCATTCACGCGGATCACCACGCGTTCCTGCGTGCCCATGCCGGATTCAGACAGCTCCAGGCTGATCTCGCCGGTGCCGTAACGCCTGGCGTTTTCCAGCAGATTGCGGATCAGGCGGCGCAGCAGGCGCGCCGAGCCCTGCACCGTCAGGCTGTGGGTCTGGGCGGCGGTGCCGAGTTCGGCCTGCACACGGGCGCATTCCTCGGCGGCCAGGCCGGTCAGGTCCAGGGTTTCAAACGGCTCGGCGTCGGCTTGCCGTGCGTCCAGCCGGCTGGCCAGCAGGATTTCGTCGATCAACTGGTCGAGCTCGCTGATGCTGCGCGAGATTTCAGCGCGCTGCGTCGAACCCGCGCCTTCGCCCATCAGTTCCAGCCCCATGCGGATACGCGCCAGCGGCGAGCGCAACTCGTGCGAGGCATTGGCCAGCAGCGACTTGTGGGAGACCAGCAGCGACTTCTGTGTGTCCATCAGCGTCTCGATGCGTTCGGCCGCGTGGTTAAACCGCTCGGCAAGGAAAGCCACCTCGTCACTGCCATTGACCGAGACACGCGCCGACAGGTCGCCGTCGCCCCAGCGCTCAACGCCGCGCTGCAGACCTTCCAGGCGCTGCGTCAGGCGGCGCACGATGGGGTAGGTGCCCAGCGCCACCGCCAGCGCCACCACGCCCAGCATCCAGCCAAAGCCGAAGGGCGCGCGGGTCCAGGAGTTGGACGGCGGACGCTTGGGCCGCGGCAGTTCCAGATGCAGCTTGCGACCGTCCACCGTCTGCACATCAAACTCCAGGCCATCACCAAGCTTGCGGTCGGGTTTGGTCTGAGCCCTGCCGATAAGTTCGCCGGCCTCGTTCTCGATCAGGACTTCACGGATTGGCAGTTGCGGCGGATCGGTGCTCAGTTGCCAGGCCGCGCCCACGAGGAAAGCCAGCACGACCACCGTCGCGACCACGGCCAGCCAGATGCGCACATACAGATGCGAAGTAAATCTAAGCCACATAAAACGCAGACGGGGGTAAGGGGAAAGAACGCCGAAGCGTTCAGTCCTGCTGCTTGGCAAACACATAACCCACGCCGCGCACCGTCAGGATGCGTTTGGGGTCTTTGGCATCGACTTCAATGGCGCTGCGGATGCGGCCCATGTGCACGTCGATGGAGCGGTCAAAGGCTTCGAGCTCGCGGCCGCGCACGGCTTCCATGATCTGGTCGCGGCTGAGAACGCGGCCGGCGCGCTCGGCCAGCGCCACCAGCAGGTCGAACTGGTAAGAGGTCAGGTCGCAGGTTTTTCCGCTGACCTGCACAGTGCGCGCATCGCGGTCGATTTCGAGTGAACCGAAACGCATGCTTTTCTGCGTACCGGCGGCGCTACCCGTTTCGCCGCCGCGGCGCAGCACGGCGCGGATGCGGGCCAGCAGCTCGCGCGGCTCGAACGGTTTGGGCAGGTAGTCGTCGGCGCCGATTTCCAGGCCGACGATGCGGTCCATCGGGTCGCCCTTGGCGGTCAGCATCAGCACGGCGGTGCGGGCGCTGTCGCCGCCGAGGTTCTTGATGCGCCGGCAGACCTCGAGGCCATCCATGTCGGGCAGCATCAAATCGAGGATCACCAGGTCTGGCTTGATGGTTTCCATCGCCTCCAGCCCCTTCGCGCCGTCGACGGCATGGGTGAAACCGTAACCCGACTTGCTCAGGTATTCCCCCACCATGGTGGCCAGGCGGGTGTCGTCCTCGATCATCAAAAGTTGCTGCGTCATGGTCTGGCTCGCTGGACGTTGAGAGGCGTGAGGGCCAGTGTAGCCACTGGCGCTTGTGCTGTCAGGCGCGAGTACGTCCGCGCCGCTGAATGGGCTGGCGGTATCGGCGGGGTGGCTGGGGCTGCTGCGGTGGTCGCTCATGGTGTTCTCCTGGACAGCCCGATGCTGTGCCCGCCGCAACAAGTCGCGTTGAAGCGACTGTAAAGTTAGGTAAACCGTTGCGACCAGTGGTTCAGATTCGCTATGCTTTTAATAGCTGCTTGCGCCCGAATATCATGGGCTGGAGGGCGATTTCATGCGTGAAGCCATCCACACCAGCAGCAGCACCGGCAGGCCCAGCAGCGCCGTCGCTGTGAAGAAGTGGCTGTAACCGAAGCTGTCCACATAACTGCCGGAATAACCGGCCAGGAACTTGGGCAGCAGCAGCATCATGGAGCTGAACAGGGCGTACTGTGTGGCTGAGTAGTTGATGTTGGTCAGGCTGGACAGGTAGGCAATGAAGGCCGCCGAGGCGATGCCGCTGGACAGGTTGTCGGCCGAGATCACGAAGATCAGCGCCTGCACGTCGTGGCCGCGCGAGCCCAGCCAGGCAAACAGCAGGTTGCTGGCAGCGCTGAGCACCGCGCCCAGCATCAGCACCTTCATCACGCCGAAACGCATGGCCAGCGCGCCGCCGGCAAAGGCGCCGACCAGCGTCATGATCACGCCGTAGACCTTGGTGACGGCGGCCACCTCGTCCTTGGTGTAGCCCATGTCCACGTAAAAGGGGTTGGCCATGATGCCCATGACCACGTCGCTGATGCGGTACACGGCAATCAGCGCCAGGATCAGCAACGCGTGTTTGCCGTAGCGGCGCAGAAAGTCGGCGAAGGGTTCGACCAGCGCGCTTTTGAGCCATTCGGCGGCATTGCGCGCCGGCGGCATGTCACGCTGGGCCGGCTCCGGCGAAAACAGCACCGTCACCATGCCCAGCAGCATGGAGGCGGCCATCACCAGGTAGGCGGTTTGCCAGGCGCCATGCTGGTAGGCGCCGGCGCCTAGCACCTCGGCGCGCGCGGCAATCCAGAGCACGCCGGCGCCGGCCCAGATCATCGCGATGCGGTAACCGGTCTGGTAGGTGGCGGCCAGCGCCGCCTGACGCCGTGTGTCGGCTGACTCGATGCGAAACGCGTCCAGCGCAATGTCCTGGGTGGCCGAGGCAAAGGCCACCGCCAGCGCGCACCAGACCACCGGCAGCAGCGCGGCGCGTGGATCGGTCAGCGCCATGCTGACCAGCGCGGCCATGATCACCGCCTGCGACAGCAGCAGCCAGCTGCGCCGGCGTCCGAGCAGGCGCGTCAACACGGGAATCGGCAGCCGGTCCACCAGCGGTGCCCAGACCCACTTGAAACCATAGGCCAGCCCGACCCAGCTCAGGTAGCCGATGGTGGTGCGGTCTATGCCGGCCTCACGCAGCCAGAAACTCAGCGTGCCGAACACCAGCAGCAGCGGCAGGCCGGCGGAAAAGCCCAGCAGCAGCATGCGCAGGGTCGGGGCCTCCAGGTAGACCCGCAGCGTCTCGCCCCAGCCGGGCCTGGGCGCGGCGGCTTCGGGCACCGCTTCGGGCGCAAGAGCGACGGCCGGATGCGGCGATGGATGACGCGCGGCCTGCGGATTCTCGGATACGGTATCGCTCATGCGGGAATAATACGCTGTGACCCCGGTGCCAAGGCGCCGTCATAACTGGAGATGCCATGAGACTTGCTTCGACGCTGAACCTTGCCGCCCTGTCCGCGGCCCTGTTGCTGGGCGCCGCCCCCGCCCAGGCTCAGAACGACGGTGTGCAGGTGGGGGGCAATTCCGGCTTCACCAAGCTGGTTCCGGCCGAGGAGATTGAGCAGGCTGCCAAACAGCAGTACGCCAAGATGATGCAGGAGGCGGCGGCGCAAAAAGCGCTGGCGCCGCCCAGCAATGCGCAACTGCAGCGCCTGCGCCGGATTGCCCAGCGCATCATTCCGCACGCCGTGGCCTGGAACCCGCGCGCCAAGGCCTGGGAATGGGAGGTCAACCTGATCGGCAGCAAGCAGATCAACGCCTTTTGCATGCCCGGCGGAAAAATTGCTTTTTACACCGGCATCCTGGATCAACTGCAACTGACCGACGATGAGGTGGCGATGATCATGGGCCACGAAATGGCGCATGCCCTGCGCGAACATGCGCGTGAACGCATGGGCAAGTCGGCCGCTACCAGCATAGGCGCCAGCCTGTTGTCGCAACTCTTCGGCCTGGGTGACCTGGGCCAGACCGTGGCCAGCTACGGTGTGCAGTTGCTGAACCTGCGCTTCGGCCGCGAAGACGAGTCCGAGGCCGACCTGGTCGGCATGGAGCTGGGTGCGCGTGCCGGGTTCAATCCGCGCGCCGGCATCACCTTGTGGCAAAAAATGGCCGAGGCCAACAAAGGCGCGCCGCCCCAGTGGCTGAGCACCCACCCGGCCGGCGCCACCCGGATTGCCGACATGGAGCGCAACCTGCCGCGTGTCGTGCCGCTGTACGAACGCGCGCGCAAAAGCTGAGCGGCACGCCTGGGGTGCCCCGTCTGCGCTGCGGTAAGCTGCGCCTTTCACCATGAGCGTTCCCTCTCCCCACCTTGATGCTGCGCGCGAGCCCTGGCCGGCGCGTGTTTTTTCGTGGCTGCAATCCTTGCGACCCGCGCGCACCCGCATTAATGCCCGCGAACGCTGGCGCATCGTTATGGGGGCATTTCTCGGCATCCTGCTGGCCGGCGGGCTCAGTCACCTGGCCGGCGGCGCGGCGCTGGCCGGCCTGCCCTGGCTGGTGGCGCCCATGGGGGCCAGCGCGGTGCTGGTATTTGGTGTGCCGTCCAGTCCGCTGGCACAGCCGTGGTCGGTGGTCGGCGGCAACACGCTGTCGGCGCTGGTCGGCATCGCCTGCGCGCGCTGGCTGGGGCCGCCGGAACTCGCCGCCGCAGTTGCCGTGGGTGTGGCCATTGGTCTGATGCTGGCCTTGCGCTGCCTGCATCCGCCGGGGGGCGCGTCCGCGCTGATGATGGTGCTGGGCGGCATCACCAACCCGTGGTTTGCGCTGTTTCCGGTGCTGCTCAATTCCGTGTTGCTGGCTATCGCCGGCATGGCCTGGAACAATGCGACGCGGCGCCCTTATCCGCACCGCCAGCGGCCTGCCCCGGCGGATCAGGACAAACCGCCGCAGGTGCGTGACGCCGAAGCCGACCTCGACGCCGTGCTGGCGCGCTACAACCAGGTGCTGGACGTCAGCCGCGATGACCTGCAGGCACTGCTGGAGCAGATGAAGTGGCAGGCCTACCAGCGCAAGCTGGCCGGCGTGCGCTGTGCAGACGTCATGTCGCGCGACCTGGTTACCGTCACCCACAGCACGCCGCTGCAGGACGCCTGGGCTTTGTTGCGCGAGCGGCGTATCAAGGCGCTGCCGGTGGTCGACGCTGACTTCCGCATTGTTGGCATCGTCACGCTGGCCGATTTCATGCGTGCGGCCGAGCTGGAAAATTACGAAGGCATGGACGCCAAGCTGCGCAAGCTGCTGAGCGCCATCGGTCCGTCCGGAAAACCCCCGGTGGTCGGGCAGATCATGACGCGGCAGGTCCGGGTTGCCGGCAGGCAGCGCTACCTGGTGGACCTGGTGCCGCTGTTTGGCGGCTCTGGCCACCACCACATCCCCATCATTGGCGACGACGGGCGGCTGGTGGGCATCATCACCCAGTCCGACATGGTGGCCGCCCTGTTCGAGCCGCCAACACCGCCTCACGAGTCCGCACCATGAGCACACCGCAAGAGCAGTTTCAGCAATTTCTCGATCTGCAGCGCGCCGACTACAAACGTGCCCTGCCGGAAAAACTGGCGCAGCTCCAGGCGCTGTGGGCAGCAGTGGACACCGGCGCCGCACCGCCCGCCCTGGCCGAACTGGAACGCCTGGCGCATACGCTGGCGGGCACGGCTGGCACCCTGGGTTTTCGCGAGGTGGGCCTGGCTGCCAAGTCGCTTGAGCTGCTGCTGACCGAGGCCGGCGAGGCAGGTGGGGTGTTGACACGCGAACAGCAGTCCGGGATATCGCTGGCCATGGCCGCGCTGCAAGCCAGCCAGCCCCGCGACTGAGCGGGTAGACTAGATTGCCGGTGCGTACTTTCGACTGCATACTGGCCCGCAGACACTGACAAGGACACACGCATGCCCAAACCACTTGCCCGCATCCTGTATGTGGAAGACGAACCCGATATCCGCATGGTTGCCCAGATGGCGCTGGAAGCCGTCGGCGGTTTTGCCGTGATCGCCTGCGCTTCCGGCAGCGAGGCACTGGCTGCCGCACCGGCTGCCTCCGCTGATTTGCTGCTGCTCGACGTGATGATGCCGGGCATGGACGGGCCCAGCACCCTGATGGCCTTGCGGGACTTGCCGGCTACGGCGAATACGCCGGTGATTTTCATGACCGCCAAGGTGCAGGCCGCCGAAGTGGCCCAGTACATGGCGCTTGGCGCCATCGACGTGATCCACAAGCCGTTTGATCCGATGGAGCTGTCCGCCCAGATCGGCCGCATCTGGGCACTCAAGGGCGGTTGAACCTGGCGCTGCGGCAACGCATGAAAGTTTGGGGACAATAGGCGCATGCCAGAACCCAGCCCCGGCGACAACACGCTCCCTGCTTCCCCTTCAGACAAGGTTCCTTCGTCGGCCTGGGCGCCGCTCGGCTCGCCGGTGTTCCGGATGTTGTGGTTCACCTGGCTGACGGCCAACATCTGCATGTGGATGAATGATGTGGCGGCGGCCTGGCTGATGACCTCGCTGACCACCTCACCGATCTGGGTGGCGCTGGTCCAGTCCGCCTCGACCCTGCCGGTATTTTTGCTGGGCCTGCCCAGCGGCGCACTGGCCGACATCCTGGACCGGCGGCGCTATTTCATCATCACGCAGTTCTGGGTAGCGGCCGTTGCGGTGATCCTGTGTATCACCATCGTGATGGACGGCATGACCGCGCCGCTGCTGTTGGCGCTGACTTTTGCCAATGGCGTCGGTCTCGCGATGCGCTGGCCGGTGTTTGCCGCCATCGTGCCCGAGCTGGTGCCGCGCACGCAGTTGCCGGCCGCGCTGGCGCTCAACGGCCTGGCCATGAACGCTTCTCGCATCATCGGCCCGCTTGTCGCCGGCGCGCTGATCGCCAGCGCCGGCAGCGAATACGTGTTTGTGCTGAACGCGGTGCTGTCGCTGATTTCGGGGTTTGTCATCATGCGCTGGCGCCGTGAACATGTGCCCAGCCCGCTGGGCCGCGAGCGACTGATCAGCGCCATGCGTGTTGGCGTGCAGTTTGTGCGCCAGTCGGCGCGCCTGCGTGCGGTGCTGCTGCGCGTGGCGCTGTTCTTCTTTCACTCCACCGCCTTGCTGGCCTTGCTGCCGCTGGTGGCGCGTGGCCTGGGCGGTGGTGCCGGCACCTTCACCCTGTTGCTGGCGTCCATGGGTGCCGGTGCGATTGCGTTGGTGTTTGTGCTGCCGCGGCTGCGTCAGTGGCTGTCGCGCGATGCGCTGGTGTTGGGCGGTGTGCTGTTGCAGTCAGGCGCCACCGCGCTGGTGGCGCTGGCGCCCAACATCTATGTCGCGTCGCCCGCCATGGCGCTGGCCGGCGCGGCCTGGCTGACCACCGCCAACACCCTCAGTGTGTCGGCCCAGGTGGCGCTGCCCGACTGGGTGCGGGCGCGCGGCATGTCGATCTTCCAGATGGCCATCATGGGCGCCAGCGCTGCCGGGGCGGCTGTCTGGGGCCAGGTGGCCACCGTGAGCAGCGTGCCGACCGCCATGCTGGTGGCCGCACTGACCGGCGCTGCGGCGAACTTCGCGACCCAGTGGTTCTTCAAGGACCGCAGCATCGAGGAAGACATGACGCCCTCGCACGAGTTCAAGGCGCCGAGCGCGGCGGCGCCGCCCCTGACCGGGCATGTGCGTGTCAGCATCGAATACCAGATCGATCCGGCCAAGGCCGCAGAGTTTCGCGCTGTCATGCAGGAGAGCCGGCGCAGCCGACTGCGCCAGGGCGCACTCGCGTGGGAACTGCTGCGCGACATCTCCGACCCCGGCCGTTATATCGAGCAGATCACCGACGAGTCGTGGACCGAGCACCTGCGGCGTTTTGACCGCGTGACCACCGGCGATGTGGCGCTGCGCGACCGCAAGCTGGCCTTTCATCTGCCCGAGACGCCGCCGCTGATTTCACGCAGCGTGGTGGAAGGCTAGCAGTCCGGGCCGGTGGCGTCATCGCGACCCCCAAAAAATCAGCTCGTCCCGGCCCCCAGTTGCCGCGCCAGATGGACCTGGTGCAAGGTGATCTTGCGCACCTCGGCCTGGCTGGTCT
>JAZKIE010000334.1:0-2030 GCA_040385025.1 Pseudomonadota bacterium
AGTGGACGCAGACCGAGTGGAAACTGGGCGCGGGTTATGGCGTGCAGATCACGCCGAAATTTCACGTTGTGGCCTTTGACTACGGTGTGAAGAAAAACATCCTGCGCATGATGGCCGAACGCGGCGCGCGCATCACGGTGGTGCCGGCGCAGACGCCGGCGGCCGACGTGCTCAAGCTCAAACCCGACGGCATCTTCCTGGCCAACGGCCCCGGCGATCCGCAGCCCTGCGACTACGCGATTGCTGCGGTGCGCGAACTGATAGAAACCGGTATCCCGACCTTCGGCATCTGCCTGGGCCACCAGATCATGGCGCTGGCCAGCGGTGCGAAAACCTTCAAGATGAAGTTCGGCCACCACGGCGCGAATCACCCGGTGAAAGACCTGGACAACGGCCGCGTCAGCATCACCAGTCAGAACCACGGTTTTGCGGTCGATGAAAAAACGCTGCCGGCGAATCTGCGCCCCACGCACATCAGCCTGTTCGATGGCACGCTGCAGGGCCTGGCCCGCACCGACAAGCCGGCCTTCTGCTTCCAGGGCCACCCGGAAGCCTCGCCGGGCCCGCACGACATTTCGTATTTGTTTGACCGCTTCACGGCACTGATGGAGCAACACAAGAATGCCTAAACGCACAGACATCAAAAGCGTCCTCATCATTGGCGCCGGTCCCATCATCATCGGCCAGGCCTGCGAGTTCGACTACTCCGGCGTGCAGGCCTGCAAGGCGCTGCGTGAGGAGGGCTACAAGGTCATCCTCATCAACAGCAACCCGGCGACCATCATGACCGACCCGGCCACGGCCGACGTCACCTACATCGAGCCCATCACCTGGCAGACGGTCGAGAAGATCATTGCCAAGGAGCGTCCGGATGCCATCCTGCCGACCATGGGTGGCCAGACCGCACTCAATTGCGCGCTGGATCTCTGGCACAACGGCGTGCTCGACAAGTACAAGGTCGAACTGATAGGCGCCACACCCGAAGCGATTGACAAGGCCGAAGACCGCCTGAAGTTCAAGGACGCGATGACCAAGATCGGTTTGGGCTCAGCGCGTTCGGGCATTGCCCACAGCATGGAAGAAGCCTGGACCGTGCAGAAGACGCTGGGTTTCCCGACCGTGATCCGCCCCAGCTTCACGCTGGGCGGCACCGGCGGCGGCATTGCCTACAACTCCGAAGAATTCGAAGTCATCTGCAAGCGCGGCCTGGAAGCCTCGCCGACCAACGAGCTGCTGATCGAGGAATCGCTGCTCGGCTGGAAAGAGTACGAGATGGAAGTGGTCCGCGACAAAGCCGACAACTGCATCATCGTCTGCTCGATCGAAAACCTGGACCCCATGGGCGTGCACACCGGCGACTCGATCACCGTGGCGCCGGCACAGACCCTGACCGACAAGGAGTACCAGATCCTGCGCAATGCCTCGCTGGCGGTGCTGCGCGAGATCGGCGTTGATACCGGCGGCTCCAACGTGCAGTTCTCGATCAACCCGGTCGATGGCCGCATGGTGGTGATCGAGATGAATCCGCGCGTGTCGCGTTCGTCTGCTTTGGCCTCCAAGGCCACCGGTTTCCCTATCGCCAAGGTGGCGGCCAAGCTGGCCATCGGCTACACGCTGGACGAGCTGCGCAATGAGATCACGGGCGGCGCGACGCCTGCGAGTTTCGAGCCCAGTATCGACTATGTGGTCACCAAGATCCCGCGTTTTGCCTTCGAAAAATTCCCGGCCGCCGATTCGCGCCTGACCACGCAGATGAAGTCGGTGGGAGAGGTGATGGCGATGGGCCGCACCTTCCAGGAGTCCTTCCAGAAAGCCCTGCGCGGCCTGGAAGTCGGCGTGGACGGCATGAACGAGAAGACCCAGGACCGTGAGGTGCTTGAAAAAGAACTTGGCGCGCCCGGCCCGGACCGCATCTGGTATGTCGGCGATGCGTTTGCGCTCGGCATGAGTGTGGATGAAGTGTTTGCGCTGACCAAGATTGACCCCTGGTTTCTGGTGCAGATCGAGCAGATCGTCAAGATCGAGCTGGA
>JAZKIE010000335.1:0-5344 GCA_040385025.1 Pseudomonadota bacterium
TGAATCCGGGGATGGCCTGGCGCACCAGCAAGGGCTTTTTTTGCCAATGGCGGCGCATGAATTGCTGCGGCGTAAGACCGCCGAGCAGGAGAAGGGCTTGAGTGACATCCATGGGACAATTGTCGGATGAAAATCACCCCGCAATGCGTTGTTGCCCTGACCTGGACGCTGAAAGATACATTGGGCGAAGTACTTGACGACCTTGATGAACCGGTGGAGTTTCTGCTGGGCGGCGACGACCTGCTCGCAAAAATTGAAGAGCGCCTGCAGGGCCATGACGCGGGAGATACCCTGGATCTGCACCTGGAGCCCGAGGACGCTTTTGGCGACTACGACGAAAACCGCGTTTTCCTGGAGTCGCGCAAACTGTTTCCTGCAGAACTGGAAGAAGGCATGACATTTGATGGTGCCGCCCTGCCTGCCGGCTGCAGCCCCGATATCAAGCCCGAGCTGATCTACACGGTCACCGAGATTTATCCGGAACATGTGGTGCTCGACGGCAACCACCCCCTGGCCGGCATTGCGATCCGCCTGAGCCTGAAGGTCGAATCCGTGCGTGAAGCCAGCGAAGACGAAATCGGTCAGGGCTCGATGGGCACCGGCTTCTTCAAGCTGGAGCCGATGGCGTCAGGTAACCACGGCGACAACACCCTGCATTGAAAATGTCAGGCATAAAAAAACCCGGCAGGCCTTGCGGCTGCCGGGTTTTTTTATGTGTGTCCCGTCATTACATGACGCGGAAAAGCTGGTTGTTCTCGATTTTCACGCGGTCACCGATGCGCAACTCGCCGAACGAAGGAACGTCATAAGCACGCGAGGTGCCGTTGTCCATCTGGACCGACACGCGGTAGGTTTGATTGACCGGGGCGTTAGCAGCGTTGCGATTTTTCTCGATGGCATTGCCAGCAACCGCGCCGCCGACGGCACCAGCCACCGTGGCAATATCCCGTCCGCTGCCATTGCCGATCTGCCGGCCGACCACAGCACCAGCGACACCGCCGAGAACCGCGCCCAGACCACCGGTCCTGGCCTGTTCCTGGGTACGGATTACTTCAACATTGTTGACACGGCCATACTCGACATAGTTGCCCTGCGGCGCCTGGGTGGGGTAAGTCTGTGTCTGCTGAGGATAAGTCGCGACGGGCTGCTGGCTCATGGGCGCAGCGCAAGCGGCCAGACCGGCGACCAGCACCACAGCAGAAGTGATTTTGAAGAAACGGGATGTGTTCATGAGGAAATCTCCTGTAATTAAAAACTGCCAGATCCGCTAAAAGAAGCCTGTCGGGGACGGCTCGCCTTCGTTTGGAACATGACTTATTACAGGCTTGTTGCACGGCGCCCGGGGTGGGGGGCCAGGCTGTGAAGGCGTGGGAAGGCACTGTCCAGCCCTGTAGGAAAAGCCTGACGCACGCTGCCAGGCGCCCCGTCAGGCTTTTCCGGTCGAGCCGTAGCCGCCCTCGCCTCGTTCACTGGCAGCAAACGCTTCAACCACATTGAACTCGGCTTGCATCACCGGAACAATCACCAGTTGCGCGATACGTTCCATCGCCTCAATGGTGAAGGCAACATCGCTGCGGTTCCAGGCGCTCACCATCAGTTGCCCCTGGTAGTCGCTGTCAATCAGCCCAACCAGGTTGCCCAGAACGATGCCATGTTTGTGCCCCAGGCCAGAGCGCGGCAGTATCAGCGCGGCATAGCCGGGATCCTGCAGGTAAATGGCGATGCCTGTGGGCACAAGTTGCCAGGCGTTGGGCTGCAGGGTCAGGGGTGCGTCCAGGCAGGCACGCAGGTCGAGCCCGGCACTTCCAGGGGTCGCATAGGCCGGCAAGTTGTCCCGCAGCCTGTCATCGAGAATCCTGACGTCGATTTTCATCACTCTATTTCCGTTGATTGAATTCTTTGACGGCGCGCTCGGCGAGACGGCGCAGGGTATCGCCCGCCGCACCGTGCGAGGCCTGTTTAAACCGGTACAACACCCAGCCAGCCGCCAGCAGCAACAGGGGCCAGCTCAACACGCCGGCGCGCGGGAAAAATTCTTCGACGACCTGCAAGGCGATCCAGGCCAGCAGCACCCACCGCAGCGTGGACCCGACCGACAGGCCCTTGGGCATCTCCACAGGCTCGGGGGAAAGCGGCGCACTCGCAGCCGCCTTGCCATCAAGCTTGCCGGACGGGACCGCCACACCGGCTTCGCGCGCCAGGGCGGCGGCAGCCGATTTGGAACCCAGTTGCTCGACGTAGCGCGCGAAGTCGCCGTCCGGTGGGGTGTCAGGTATTCGGTCCATGCTTGTGGGGGCCTTCAGGGCAAACGGGCGGCAATATCCGCCATCAGTTGACGGGCCAGCGACAGCTTGGACGCACGCGCCAGCTCGCGGCTGCCCTGGGCATCGACCAGCAGCAGGGCATTGTCGTCACGGCCAAACGTGGCCGGGCCGATATTGCCCACCAGCAGCGGCACGCCCTTGCGTTTGCGCTTGGCCTGCGCGTTGTCTTCCAGGTCGTGGCTCTCGGCGGCAAAACCGACGCAGAACAACTCGCCCGCCTGGGCGCGCGGCGATTGCGCCACCGTCGCCAGAATGTCGGTGTTCTCGGTAAACACCAGTTGCGGCGGCTGGCCCGAACCGTCCTTCTTGATCTTGCGCTCCGAGCTATTGGCCGGGCGCCAGTCGGCCACCGCCGCAGTTGCTATAAAAACAGTAGCTGCTGGCGCATGGTTCATAACGGCTTCAAGCATATTTTGTGCTGAACGCACGTCGATGCGCGTGACACCACGCGGTGTGGGCAGGCTCACCGGCCCGGCCACCAGCGTGACCTCGGCACCCGCCTCGTGGGCAGCGCGGGCAATCGCAAAACCCATCTTGCCGCTGGACAGGTTGGTGATGCCGCGCACCGGGTCCAGCGCTTCGTAGGTCGGCCCGGCCGTCACCAGCAGCTTCTGGCCCGCCAGCAGCTTGGGCTGGAAGAAAGCAATGATGTCCTCCAGCAGCTCGGGCGGCTCCAGCATGCGGCCGTCGCCGGTTTCGCCGCAGGCCTGAAAGCCCGAGCCCACGCCCAGGATGGTCGCGCCGTCGCCGGACAGTTGCACCATGTTGCGCTGCGTCGCCGGGTGCGCCCACATCTCCCGGTTCATGGCCGGGGCAATCAGCAGCGGCACCGTGGCCAGCGGCCGCGCCAGGCACATCAGGCTGAGCAGGTCGTCAGCGCGGCCGTGCAGCAGTTTGGCCATGAAGTCGGCGCTGCAGGGCGCGATCAGGATGGCATCGGCCTCGCGGCTCAGGTTGATGTGCGCCATGCTGTTGTCGATGCCGGCCGCCGGACGGCTGTCCCACTGGCTGGTAAACACCGGCCGGCCGCTGAGCGCCTGCAGCGTCACGGCAGTGATGAACTGCTCGGCGGCCTCGGTCATCACCACCTGCACGCTGGCGCCGGCCTTGATCAGCGCGCGGCACAGTTCGGCCGCCTTGTAGCAGGCGATACCCCCGGACAGGCCCAGCACGATGTGTTTGCCGGCCAGATCGCCACCGGTCACGCTGGTCTCGTCGTTTGCTTGCTTCGTCATGCTCCGCAATGTAGCAGGAGCCCGGGGCCTTGTCCGCGCGCAGGCCGCGCCGAAGGGTGAGTCTGGATTGACAGGTCCGGCAAACGGTGCAGTATCCGGCCTTGCGATCACCCATTTTTATTCAAACAAAGGAGACACCATGAACCGTTTTTTCGCCAGAAGCCTCGCCTTGCTTGTTATCGCAGCGAGCTTCGCTGGCTGTTCCCATATGCCGGGAGATGCAGGATGGACCACGCTGGTGGGAAACCCGGACAGCCTGCAGAACTGGGACCGCGTGGGCGATGCCAATTGGCGCATGGAGGACGGCATGATTGTGGCCGACAAGGCCTCGGTGGCCAGCTACCTGGTGTCCAAAAATTCGTACAAGGACTTCCAGATCCGCGCGGAGTTCTGGGCCGACACCACCACCAACAGCGGCATTTTCATCCGGCTTGCCGATCCCAAGAAAGTTGCCGCCACGAACTCGTATGAAGTCAACATCTACGACCAGCGTCCCGACCCCAGCTATGGAACGGGCGCGATTGTCGATTTCGCCAAGGTATCCCCGATGCCCAAGGCGGGCGGCAAATGGAACACCTTCCTGATCACCGCCAAAGGCACGAATCTGGTGGTTGTCATGAACGGCGTCCAGACCGTCAACATCCAGGACAGCAAATTCGCCAGCGGCCCTTTCGCCCTGCAGTTCGGCAACGGCCCCAAGGATGCGCCCGGTGGCGTCATCAAGTGGCGCAAGGTGCAGATCACCTCGCTGTAAGCGGTGCCAGCCTCAAAAAGCCCCCGAACCATGGGGGCTTTTTTTTGGGTGCCTGCGTCAAACAGGCGCTGATTTCCTTCCCGGCGCGACCGGCCGCTCGAAGCGCCCCGTATAATCCCCGTTTACCACCTATGCGAACTTGCGGTTCGTACCTGACATGACCAAATTTGTCTTCGTCACCGGCGGTGTGGTGTCTTCCCTGGGCAAGGGAATCGCCTCAGCCTCCCTTGCAGCGATCCTTGAATCGCGAGGCCTCAAAGTCACTTTAATCAAGCTCGATCCCTACCTCAACGTGGATCCGGGCACCATGTCCCCCTTTCAGCACGGTGAGGTTTTTGTCACCGACGACGGCGCCGAGACCGACCTCGACCTCGGCCATTACGAGCGTTTCATCGAAACGCGCATGCGCAAGGCCAACAACTTCACCACCGGCCAGATCTACAAAAGCGTGCTCGAAAAAGAGCGCCGCGGTGACTACCTCGGCAAAACGGTGCAGGTGATCCCGCACGTCACCAATGAAATCCAGGAGTTCGTCAAACGCGGCGCCGGTTACGAAACGCCCGACGCGGTCGACGTGGCCATTGTCGAAATCGGCGGCACGGTCGGTGACATCGAGTCCCTGCCCTTTCTTGAAGCGGTGCGCCAGATGAGCTTGCGCCTGGGCGCCAACAACACCGCTTTTGTGCACCTGAGCTACGTGCCGTGGATCGCTGCGGCCGGCGAACTCAAAACCAAACCCACCCAGCACACCGCCAAGCAGTTGCGTGAAATCGGCATTCAGGCCGACGTGTTGCTGTGCCGCGCGGACCGCCCGATTCCCGCCGAGGAGCGCGCCAAGATCTCGCTGTTCTCCAACGTGCCCGAGTGGGGCGTGATCTCCATGTGGGACGTGGACACCATCTACAAGGTGCCGCGCATGCTGCACGAGCAGGGCCTGGACGGCCTGATCTGCGACAAGCTGCGCCTGAACACGCCGCCGGCCAACTTGAAGCGCTGGGACGATCTGGTGTATGAGACCGAACACCCGCAAA
>JAZKIE010000336.1:0-8140 GCA_040385025.1 Pseudomonadota bacterium
ATGCTCAACACCAAGCTGATTTCCGAGCTGATCGAAAAAGGCGACTTCTCCGGTGTCAAGGAAGCCATGGAAAAGTCCATGGCCGAAGGCTCGCAGACTTTCGAGCAGGACATCGCCAAGCTGATCGTCAACGGCACCGTCACGCGCAAGGAAGGCATTCTGTACGCCGACTCGCCGACCAACCTGATGTGGCGCCTGGAAAACGACTTTGCGGCGGCGGCCAAGGCCGAAGAGCCCGAGGAAGACCCGGATGACGAGCCTTCGTTCACCGAGATCACTTTGGACGTGAAACACTGAAGATGTCCAGAACGCTTCAGCTCGCCGAGCAACTGATTTCGCGCCCTTCCGTCACGCCTGACGATGCGGGTTGCCAGGCCATCCTCGCCGCGC
Source organism: Pseudomonadota bacterium (assembly GCA_040385025.1). GTDB lineage: Bacteria > Pseudomonadota > Gammaproteobacteria > Burkholderiales > Burkholderiaceae_C > Polaromonas. The sequence goes on from JAZKIE010000336.1 coordinate 391, forward strand.
GCCTGGCGCCGCTGGGCTTTGAATGCGAAACCATAAGCAGCGGCCCGGACAACTTCCGCGTCACCAACCTGTGGGCAAAGTTCAAGGGTTTCAGCCCTGCAGCCCAGGATGGACGTGCGCAGTCAGCTCCTGAATTGATAGCAAACCGGACCCTGGTCTTTGCCGGCCACACCGACGTGGTGCCGACCGGCCCGCTGGAGCAGTGGACCAGCCCGCCGTTTTCGCCCACACACCGCGACGGTGCGCTGTACGGCCGCGGCGCGGCCGACATGAAGACCTCGATCGCCGCCATGGTGGTCGCCGTCGAGGAGTTTCTGGCGGCCAACCCCCAGCCCAATTTGTCCATCGCTTTCCTGATCACCAGCGACGAGGAAGGCCCGTCGGTGGACGGTACCGCCGTGGTCGTGCAGCAGCTCAAGGCGCGTGGCGAGGTACTGGACTACTGCATCGTCGGCGAACCGACCTCGGTGGACCAGTTGGGCGACATGATCAAGAACGGCCGGCGCGGCACCCTGAGCGGCAAGCTGAGCGTCAGGGGGGTGCAGGGCCACATCGCCTACCCGCATCTGGCGGACAACCCGATTCATCGTTTTGCGCCAGCCCTGGCCGAACTGGTGGCCACCGAATGGGACAAGGGCAACGAATTTTTCCCGGCCACGAGCTGGCAGGTGTCGAATGTGCACGGCGGCACCGGCGCGTCCAACATCATTCCGGGCGAACTGGTGGTGGACTTCAACTTCCGCTTTTCGACCGAATCGACAGCCGAGGGTCTGAAAACGCGGCTCGAAACCATTCTGCAGAAACACCAGCTCGACTACGCCCTGAAGTGGACACTGGGCGGCCAGCCCTTTCTGACCACGCCGGGCGCGCTGGTGCAGGCGGTCAGCGAGTCCATCCAGGCCGAGACCGGCGTGGTCACCGAGCTGTCCACCACAGGCGGCACCAGCGACGGGCGTTTTATCGCCGCCATCTGCCCGCAACTGATCGAATTCGGACCGATCAACGCCTCCATCCACAAGATCGACGAAAACGTGCGCGTCGACACGCTGGACCCGCTGAAAAACATCTACAAGGGCGTTCTTGAGCGCCTGGCCGCGCTGTGAGCGCCGTACCCCTGCCTGCGACCGTCATCGCGCTGGTCGAACACTGGGCCGACCGGCTCGAAGCGGCCGGCCTCACGCAGGCCGACGGTTTTGGTCAGGGCACGCTGACGGCTTTTGACGAAGCGGCCTGGCTGGTGCTGTGGAGCCTGGGCCTGCCGCTGGATGAGCTCGATGAAGAGGAAAATACGCCTGTCGCCCCCGCCGATGCTGAAAAGGTTGCTAGCCTTCTGGAAGCACGCATCACTACGCGCAAGCCGGCCGCCTACCTGACGCGTGAAGCCTGGCTGCAGGGTGTGCCTTTTTATGTCGACGAACGCGTGATCATTCCGCGCTCGCTGATTGCCGAGTTGCTGGTCGACGAAAGCATAGACCCCTGGCTCAATGAAGCTACCCACCGCGTGCTGGACCTGTGCACCGGCAACGGCAGCCTGGCCATTCTGGCGGCCATGGCCTACCCGGACGTGGCCGTCGATGCCGCCGACATCAGCACCGACGCGCTGGCCGTGGCCCGCATCAATATCGACGTCCATGAGTTGCAATCACGCATCACACTGATAGCCTCCGACGGTCTGGCTGCCTGCCCCGGCCCCTATGACCTGATTCTGTGCAATCCGCCCTATGTCAACTCGGCCACCATGGCCGCTCTGCCAGCCGAATTCAGGGCCGAACCCGCCCTTGCCCTGGCCGGTGGCGAGGACGGCATGGACTTCATCAGAAGCCTTTTTCTAAACGCAGCCCGCCATATGAGCGAAAATGCTGTTTTGGTGCTGGAAATCGGCAATGAGCGCGAGAATTTTGAACGCGCCTTTCCCGAGCTTGATCCCCTGTGGTTCGAGACCAGCGCGGGCCCTGACCAGGTTTTACTGCTCACGCGCCAGCAACTGGCCTGAAACCTGCGTCCTGGCTTCCACGGCTGTGAATGCCGAACAATTTGTCTGCTTTAAATGATTACCCTTAAAAACGTGGTGCTGCGTCGCGGCGCCAAAGTGATTCTCGACAGCGCGTCTGTCAGCATGAACCCCGGCGAAAAAATTGGCCTGGTGGGGCGCAATGGCGCGGGCAAGTCCTCGCTGTTTGCCATGCTCAACGGAAGCCTGCATGAAGACGGCGGCGAGTTTTACATTCCTGCCCAGTGGCGCATGGCCCAGGTTGCCCAGGACATGCCCGAGACCGAACAAAGCGCCACCAGCTATGTGATCGAGGGTGACGTGGTGCTGCTGGCCGCGCAGGCCGAGGTCGACGCCTCTGAAGCCAGTGGCGACGGCGACCGCATGGCCCATGCCTACATGGACCTCTACGACTCCGGCGCGCACGACGCGCAGGCGCGTGCACAAGCCCTGATCCTGGGCCTGGGTTTCAAGGTCAGCGAGCTCGACAACCCGGTCAACAGCTTTTCGGGCGGCTGGCGCATGCGTTTGCAACTGGCGCGCGCACTGATGTGCCCGTCCGACCTGCTGCTGCTCGACGAACCCACCAATCACCTGGATTTGGACGCGCTGGTCTGGCTGGAAGCCTGGCTGCAGCGTTACCAGGGCACCATGCTGGTCATCAGCCATGACCGCGAATTTCTGGATGCCGTGACCGACGTCACGGTGCACATCGAACGCGCCAAACTCACGCGTTACGGCGGCAACTACAGCAAGTTTGAAGACCTGCGTGCCGAACAGATGGCGCTGCAGCAAGGCGCTTACTCCAAACAGCAGGACAAGATCGCCCACCTGCAGAAGTTCATTGCGCGCTTCAAGGCCAAGGCCAGCAAAGCCAAACAGGCGCAAAGCCGGGTCAAGGCACTGGACCGCATGGAAAAAATCGCGCCGTTGCTGGCCGAGGCCGACTTCACCTTCGAGTTCAAGGAACCAGCAAATCTGCCCAACCCCATGCTGTCGATGCAGAACGCCTACTTTGGCTACCCCGCGCCGGAAGACGCGCCGGCAGGCACGCCGCCCACCGTCATCGTGCAAAACGTCAGCAAGTCAGTGCTGGCCGGCCAGCGCATCGGTATTCTGGGCGCCAACGGACAGGGCAAATCAACACTGGTCAAAACCGTGGCGCGCGCCCTCGCCCCCATCAGTGGCGACATGACCGAAGGCAAAGGCCTGAACATCGGCTACTTCGCGCAGCAGGAGCTGGACGTGCTGCGCCCCGCCGATAACCCGCTGGAGCACATGATCCGGCTGGTCAAGGAAGTCACCGCTGCCGGCAAGATGGGCAACCAGCCGACACGCGAACAGGACTTGCGCAGTTTCCTGGGCAACTTCAACTTCAGCGGCGACATGGTCAAACAGTCCGTGGGCAGCATGAGCGGTGGCGAAAAAGCCCGCCTTGTGCTCTGCATGATCGTCTGGCAACGCCCCAATCTGCTGCTGCTCGATGAACCGACCAACCACCTGGACCTGGCCACGCGCGAGGCACTGTCGATGGCGCTCAACGAGTTCGAAGGCACAGTCATGCTGGTCAGCCACGACCGGGCCCTGCTGCGCGCCGTGTGTGACGAGTTCTGGATGGTCTCGCAAGGCGGTGTGGCGCCGTTTGACGGCGACCTGGACGACTACCAGAAGTATTTGCTGGACTACGCCAAGCGCCAGCGCGAAGAGGCCAAAAAATCGGCCAACAACCCTGCACCGGTCGCATCTGCTACCAAAACGATAGCTGCCAGCGCGCAACCGACGGGAGCTGCAAACACTTTTGATGCCCCAAAGCCGGCCGACAAGAAGGTCGAGGCCCAGCGCCGCCAGCAGCAGTCGGATACAACCAAGCCGCTGCGCAAGGAACTCGATAAAACCGACGCCCGCATGGCATCCCTGAGCGCAGAACGCGACAGTCTGCAGGCCAGCCTGGCAACACTCACCGCCCCGGCGGAAATGGCGCAATCGGGCAAACGCCTCAAGGCCATTGAGGCCGAACTGGTCACGCTGGAAGAGCGCTGGCTGGAACTGACCGAACAGATCGAAACCGCTACCGCCTGACAAGCACTTGGGCGGGTGGCCCTACCTTTGGCCGGTATTTCGCGCTAAAGTGGTTTTCATGCCCACCGCCCTTCAAATGGCTGCCGATGACGCGGCCCTCGCCGCCGCCGTCACCCGCAGCCGCAAACTCCTGCACAAACGCGCCGTGGTCGCTGCGGCGGCCAGCGCCGTGCCGGTACCCGGCCTGGACTGGGCGGTCGATGCAGCCATGCTGTCGCGGCTGATCCCCGAGATCAACAAGGAGTTTGGCCTCACGCCGCAGCAGCTTGACCAGCTTGACCCGACAAAACGCGACCAGGTCCAGAAAGCCGTCACCATGGTCGGCTCGGTGCTGATCGGCAAACTCATCTCCAGAGACCTGATCCTCAAAGCGGCGACCAAAATCGGCATGCGCCTGACCACCAAACAGCTCGCCAAGTACGTGCCCTTCGCCGGCCAGATCGTTGCGGCCACCGTCGGTTATGCAGCCATCCGTTACCTCGGTGAGGAACACATGAAGGACTGCATCCGGGTGGCGCAGCAGGCGCAACTGGAGGTGCCACTGCTGGGCTATTCGGGCTGAACGCTGGACGCCACAGCCAGACACCCTGCTGAAGCGGCAAAGAAAAAAGCGCCTGACTTTGCAGTCAGGCGCTTTCAAATTTTGGTGGGGCCTGCGGGGGTCGAACCCACGACAAACGGATTAAAAGTCCGCTGCTCTACCAACTGAGCTAAGGCCCCGAGGGGCATCTTTCGATACTTCCCGGTCTTTGCTGCATCGTGTGCAGCAAAGCCTTGAATTATAGCGTTATTTTTTCGGGCTTTGCAAACTCACGCTGCAATTTTGTCGAGCACCCAGCCGGCCGCACACAGGCCGAAGGTGGAGGTCACACTGACGACCGATCCGTAGCCGTGGCAGTTGAGGCTGCCGTCAGCTTGCGCCTCATCAGGCAGCGCGCAGACCGCCGCTTGATCACCCTCGGCAAGCGCGCTGTCGGCCGCTTGCAAGGCAGCAGCCGGCTGCATCACAGCCTCGCGGCTGAACACACAGGCGACACCGATTTTCCCCTTGCGCGCCGCGCCCTGCTCCTTGCGCAGCCTGTAACGCAGTTGCGCAAGCAAGGGGTCGTGTGTGACCAGCGCGAGGTCGTCGATGTCCACCTGGTGCGCGTGGCGTTTGCCGCCGGCTGCACCAACGCTGATCAAATTGATTTTGTTCTTGATGGCCCAGGCCGCCATCGCGGTTTTGGCCTTGACCTGGTCACAGGCATCAATCACGGACACACGCTCGCTGTCCTGCAGCCCGGCGATCACCGGCCAGTTCGCGGCATCGACAAATTCCTCAACACAATCGACCTGGCAACCCGGGTGAATGTGAGCTATGCGTTCGCGCATGGCCTGCACTTTGGCCTGGCCCAGTGTGTTGTCCAGCGCATGGATCTGGCGGTTGATGTTGGACTCGGCGATGTGATCGAGGTCGATCAAGGTGAGCCGGGCCACACCGCTGCGCGCCAGCGCTTCGGCAGCCCAGGAGCCGACGCCACCGAGTCCGACCACGACCACATGGGCGGTCCTAATCTTTTGTGCGCCAGCCACGCCGTACAGGCGCGCCAGACCGCCGAAACGGCGCTCCAGATCGGCATCCACTAGACGCTGCGCTCCAGCCGCCAGACCTGGTAACGCACACCAGCCACGCAGCCTGCCAGGATGGCGGCCACCGCCACAAAGCTGGTCGCGCTCAAGGTCGACAGGCCCGACAAACCCTGGCCGATGGTGCAACCCATGGCAGTCACGCCGCCCACACCCATCAACACCGCACCCACCAGATGGTTACCGGTGTCTTCGGCGTCGCGAAAACCTTCCCAGCGAAAACTGCGCGAGAGCAGCGAATACACGGCCGAGCCGGCGACCACGCCAAACACCGACACGATGCCCAGGGTCAGCAGCTTGCTTTTGTCGCTGAAAAACATGAGCCAGTCCACCGTGTAGGCCACCGGCGAGACAAAACTCAGCGCTTCCATGCGGCCCGAGTTGGTGGCCAGAAAAGCCTCCTGCAGCGTATCGGGATGCTCGGCGATATAACCGAGATGGCCGCTGACCCACCACATGGCTGCAACCACCGCCCCAATGCCCAGGCCGGCCAGCAGGTTGTCGAAACGGCGGAAATCCGCGCCCAGCAGCGCCCAGACAATCAGGCCACCACCCAGCACCACAGCAATCACAAGCCCGGCCAGCGCGGGAGACACACCGGCCACAGCACCAGCCCAGTTTGACAGCGCTGCGTTGCTGGTGAAGTCCACAGCCACCGTGTCCACGGTGGCCACACGCAGCACGGCGGTGATGCCCTTGAGCGTGGCAAACGCGGCCACACCCATGACCACAAACACCACCAGCGACTTCAGGTTGCCGCCGCCTATGCGCACCAGCGTCTTGCTGCCGCACCCCGAGGCCAGCACCATGCCGAAGCCAAACAGAGCGCCGCCCACCAATGCCGACAGCCAGATAAAACGGTTCGACGAATAGAGAGTTTTGGAGGGGTCAATCAGGCCGCCCGCGGCCATGCCATAAAAGCCGATCATGGCCACACCAATGGCCATGCCCCACATGCGCATGCGGGTCCAGTCACCCATGTTGAGGATGTCGCTGACCGCGCCCATGGTGCAAAAATGCGTGCGCTGTGCGATGGCGCCGAACAGCATGGAGAGGAAAAAAGCCGCCCAGAGAACCTGGGTGGTGAGGGTGTTGAGCTGGGAGGTGTCCATCCCCCGATTTTAGGGGCTGAACGAGGGGACAGCACTGCCCCGCGCTCCCGGCTTACTTCAGTTTGCTGAGGCGATCCTTGGCCACCGCGGCCGCTTCCGATTGCGGATAGGCTTTGAGCAGATCCTGCAGCGTCTTGCGGGCGCCGTTAATGTCCTTGAGCTCGACCTGGCAGTTGGCGATCGCCAGCACGGCCTCGGGCGCGCGGACATGCTCCGTATCGGTGGCCACCAGTGTGCGGAAATTGGTGATGGCATCGCGGTAATTGCGCAAGGCGTACTGCGCATTGCCGAGCCAGAACAAGGCCGGCGCCTTGTAGCCGCTTTGCGGGTAACGCTTGAGGAAATTGCTGAAAGCGGTTTGCGCTGGCGCAAATTCACCTTTGCGCAGAACCGCCAAAGCCGATTCAAACTCCTGCTTTTCAGCCGGCTCCGCAACAAATTCCCTGCCATCGACCGTGACCTTGGACGGCTCGAACTTGCTGAGCCGGCTGTCCAGCCCCTGGGACAAATCTTTGTGGAGGCGCTGGACCTCGGACAACTGGCGTGTCATCTGCTCGCCCTGCCCGCGCATTTGCGCCATTTCATTGCGCAGTGCATCAATCTGGCCCGACAGCTCCAGCAGGCTGCGCCTGAGCTGCGCGTTGTCCTCGTTGGCCTTGCGCAAATCCTCTGCCGTCCGCTGTTGCGACACGTCGTGCCGCTGGCGCATCTCGAGAATCGCCTTGCGGGCCTCGTCATCTTCGAACAGGCCGGCGTGCGCAGTAAACGCCATCACGCAGGCCACAGCGGCGAGGACAATCCGGAAGTGCTTCAAGGTCAGGCCTCCGGTTTAACGGTAGTTGAATTCAGCGCGGCGGTTCTTGGCGTAAGCGTCTTCGTCCGTACCGGTCGCTGCGGGCTTTTCTTCACCAAAGCTGACGGCTTCGACCTGTGCGTCGGT
>JAZKIE010000337.1:0-7153 GCA_040385025.1 Pseudomonadota bacterium
TCCATGTTCAAGGGTTACCTGCGCTACATCGCCAACCGCCGGGCCACGCAGATTGGCCTGGAGACGCTGTTCCCGAACGAGGAAAACCCGTTCCCGTGGATGAGCGAGATGATCGACCTGAAAAAAGAACGCAACTTTTTTGAAACCCGCGTGATTGAGTACCAGTCCGGTGGCGCTCTTTCCTGGGATTGACAAGGCTGCAGACACACAATGACTTCAAGAATTGCAATGACCAGTGACGCTACCAAAGAGTGCGCGTTGGGCTTTGCTCCTGTGTTCGTGGCGCTGGGCACGGTTATCCGTCCGCCCAACGCCGTGAATCGCTTCGCGTACTCCAACCGTGAAGTGCTCTTTGCAATGTGATCAAGGAGAAAACTATGGCAACTGCGAAAAAACCTGCGGCTAAAAAAGCTGCTCCGAAGAAAGCCCCTGCTAAAAAAGTAGCGGCTAAAAAAGCCCCGGCCAAAAAAGCGCCAGCGAAAAAAGTAGCAGCTAAAAAAGCTCCTGCGAAAAAAGCGCCAGCGAAAAAAGCCCCGGCCAAGAAAGTAGCGGCCAAAAAGCCAGCTGCGAAAAAAGCAGCAGCTAAAAAGCCTGCGGCAAAAAAGGTAGCGAAGAAAGTAGCGAAGAAAGCGCCAGCGAAGAAAAAAGCTGCTGCCAAGAAACCTGCTGCCAAGAAGCCTGCAGCCAAGAAAGCAGCGAAAAAACCCGCTGCGAAGAAAGCCGCGAAAAAACCCGCTGCCAAAGCACCTGCTGCCCCGGCTGCCCCTGCGGCTCAGACTACTCTGAACCCGCAAGCTGCCTGGCCGTTTCCGACAGCCAGCAAGCCGTAAGCAATAAGGTACTTTTGCTTAAAGCCCGGTATCGCAAGATGCCGGGCTTTTTCTTTGAGAAAAATTTGTTGCGCAGGCGTGTTGATTTGCTATCGAATCAATAGCTGCCCACGCAGGGCAGTCATGGGCTAGAGCCCAATTTGTTCAGCACCCAGGGTGTAATTCTGGCCACCGCGGTAGGCGATCTTGTGGGCACCAACACGGTTGCCCAGCTCGGCGCAACGTGCCAGCGGCCAGCCTTTTTCGAGACCGAACAGCAAGGCGCCGCGAAACGCATCGCCGCAGCCGGTTGGGTCCACCACTTCAGCGGCCTTGACTGGCGGCACCAGCGTTTTCTCGCCGCCCACCCAGACTTCGCAGCCTTCGGCCCCGAGGGTGACGATGAGCCCCTCGACACGTTGTGACAAGGCCGCAATCGACAGGCCGGTGCGATCACAAAGCAGCTTGGCTTCGTAGTCGTTGACCGTGACCCAGGTCGCCAGCTCGACGAAGTGCGCCAGGTCCTTGCCGTCAAACATCGGCAGGCCCTGGCCCGGATCGAAGACGAAAGGAATACCGGCTGCCTTGAACTGCTCGGCATGCTGCAGCATGGCATCGCGTCCGTCCGGCGAGATGATGCCGATGTTGATGTCAGCCCGTGCCGCGATGTGGGTCGTGTGGGCCTGTCCCATGGCGCCCGGATGGAAGGCCGTGATCTGGTTGTTGTCACGGTCCGTCATGATCATGGCCTGCGCTGTGTAGGCACCTTCCACCTCACGGACAAATTCGGTGCTGATGCCCAGCGTGTCCAGGCGCGCCACATACTCGGCGCCGTCGCTGCCGACGGTGGCCATGGGCAGGGGCGTGCCGCCGAGTTGCTTGAGGCTGTAGGCGATGTTGCCGGCGCAGCCGCCAAACTCGCGGCGCAGGGCCGGCACCAGAAAAGACACATTGAGGATGTGCAACTGGTCGGGCAGGATCTGCTCGGCAAAACGACCTTCGAAGGTCATGATGGTGTCAAAGGCCAGGGAACCACAAATCACAGCAGGCATAAAGGTCTCGATTCAGTCAGGGATAAAAAGCAAGGACGCGGTAACCGGCAATCCGCAGCGGGGCCGAAGGCCTGGGCGCTGCCGGCGAGCTGGCGCCGGCCATGGGTGCCGGCGCAGGGTTTGAAATACCAATGGCCAACAGGCCTGAAAATTCGGCGCCTGCCGCCAGGGTGGTGGTGTCGCCGCTGGCATCGAGTTCGCCCGGCGCCAGCACGCGCCGCAACAGGGCCTGGTCCTGGCTGTCGGTCAAGGTCAGCTCCAGTGAGGGCATGGCCAGCGTCACGCTGCCGGTGTTTTTGATCACCACCTTGAGCCGGTAGGCATCGGGGCCGATTTTATTGAAGGACGAGCTGTCGATCACGATGGATTCGATTTGCCGCAGGGGCTGGATCTCGCAACGCAGATAAACACACAAGGTCTGAAAACTGGCATTGAGCCCAGGTTGCCGCGCGGCCAGCGCGCTTCTCTGGAACAGCGCCACCTGCAGCAACAGGCCCATCAGCAGCACCAGCGCGGCCGCGCCCAGCGCCCAGCGCATGGCGGGCTGGCGCCAGAAGGCCTGGCGTCTGGCATCACGCACGAAAGATACGTCTTGCTGGGGTTCTAGAGGCGCTTCGGATTCGTCGAAGCTGCTGTCTTCCAGCGCCTCGCGCGCCGGCGCGTCTGGCAGCTCATACCCCTCGGGGCTGACCGAGGACGCGAACACTTCGGCCGCGAGATCGGGTGGCATGGACACCTGGACTTCTGGCAGGGACAGCGGCGCCACTGGCGGCTCGGCCTGCGCAGGGGCGGCGGGGGATTGTGCCGTTTCAGGCGCCAGCAGCATGGTGGCCAGCGAGGCAACAGCGCTGCTATCGGTGGGGTCTGTTGCCGACGACGATCCGGTGTCACCCGCAGAAGATGCCGAAGCGGGAGACGGGGGGGCGGAAGGGTTGGCGCGCGGCTGCAAATGGGCCGCAGCATCGAAGACTTCGGAGCACTGACCGCAACGCACCCATCCCTGGGAAATTTTGAGTTGGTCGGCCACGACTTTGAACATCGTGCCGCAGGCAGGACAGCGCGTAATCAGGCTCATGTAGAGGCCTATTGTACGGGGGTGATACGTCCGGACATCAAGCCGCGGGCAAGCGCGAGCGCCGGTTCAAAGCCGTGCGGTCATCAGGATCCAGCCGTCTTCCTGGTCGCTCACTTGTAGCTGGCAATACGGCGCATAGGCCGCCTTGAGTTCGTCGGCCTGCCGCTCCAGAATGCCCGCCAGCACCAGCGAACCACCGGGCATGACACGCGAACACAGCAGCGGTGCCAGCACCTTGAGCGGCGTCGCGAGAATGTTGGCCAGCACCGTCTGGTAGGCGCCGTCGACTTTGTCAGGCAAGCCGGCATTCAGCGCCACATGGTTGGCCTCGGCATTGGCCAGGGTGGACTGAACCGCCGCCTCGTCGATATCGACCGCGTCGATCGCAGAAGCCCCGAACTTGGCGGCGCCTATCGCCAGAATACCGGAACCGCAGCCATAGTCGAGGACGCGGCCCAGGTCTTTGCCGGCAGCTCCCTGGCCGGAAATCCAGCGCAGGCACATGCGGGTAGTCGGATGGGTGCCGGTGCCAAACGCCAGGCCCGGATCGAGCCGGATCACCTGTTTGGCCTGGGCCGGTGGCTCATGCCAGGTCGGCACGATCCAGAATTCGGGCGTGATCTCGACCGGCGCGAATTGCGACTGCGTCAGGCGCACCCAGTCCTGCTCGACCACCGCCTGGATGGCCACGACCTGGCAAGCCGCAAAAAAATCCTGCGCGCTCAGCAAGGCCGCGGCGTCGCGCGCCAGGGCTTCGTTGTCGAACAGTGACACGACGCGGGAACGCTCCCACCCGGCTTTTGGCGGCGGCATGCCGGGCTCGCCGAACAGTGCCTGCTCGGCAGGCGTTTGCGCATCGGCATCTTCCACCGACACGCTGAGCGCGTCGAGCGCGTCGAGCGCATCGCTGACGGTTTCGACCTGGTCGACCGGGGCCAGCAGAATCAGTTCAAACATGATTTCTCGGCAATCGGGTCAACGATCTCTTTTCGACAGCCACTCTTCGAGGTAATGGATGTTGGTGCCGCCGTCCATGAACTTGGCGTCCACCATCAGCTCGCGGTGCAGCGGGATGTTGGTGTTGATGCCCTCGACCACGGTTTCGGCCAGCGCCGTGCGCATGCGGGCGAGCGCCTGCTCGCGCGTGTCGCCGTGAACAATGATCTTGCCTATCATCGAGTCGTAATTGGGCGGCACGAAGTAGTTGGCGTAAATGTGCGAGTCGACCCGCACACCGGGGCCGCCTGGCGTATGCCAGGTCGTGATGCGTCCCGGCGAGGGGATGAACTTGTAGGGGTCTTCGGCGTTGATGCGGCACTCGATCGCGTGGCCCTTGATCTGGATGTCGCGCTGGGCGAAGGGCAGCTTTTCGTTGGCCGCCACCATGATCTGGGTCTTCACGATGTCCACGCCGGTGATCCACTCGGTCACCGGGTGTTCGACCTGCACGCGGGTGTTCATCTCGATGAAGTAGAACTCGCCGTTTTCGTAGAGGAACTCGAAGGTGCCGGCGCCGCGGTAGCCGATTTTCTTGACGGCCGCGACGCAGCGATCACCGATGCGTTCGATCAGCTTGCGCGGGATGCCCGGCGCCGGGCCTTCCTCGATGACTTTCTGGTGGCGGCGCTGCATGGAGCAGTCGCGCTCGCCCAGCCAGACCGCATTTTTGTGCTGGTCGGCCAGGATCTGGATCTCGATGTGCCGCGGGTTCTGCAGGAATTTCTCCATGTAGACCTCGGGGTTGCCGAAGGCCGCGCCGGCCTCGGCCTTGGTGGTCTGCACCGCGTGCAGCAGCGCCGCCTCGGTGTGCACCACACGCATGCCGCGCCCGCCGCCGCCGCCGGCGGCCTTGATGATGACCGGGTAGCCGACCTGCTTGGCAGTGCGCTTGATGATCACCGCGTCGTCCGGCAGGGCGCCTTCCGAACCGGGCACGCAGGGCACGCCGGCCTTGATCATGGTTTGTTTGGCCGACACCTTGTCACCCATGATGCGGATGGATTCCGGCGTCGGGCCGATGAACTTGAAGCCGCTTTTTTCAACCCGCTCGGCAAAGTCGGCGTTTTCGCTCAGGAAACCATAACCGGGGTGGATGGCTTCGGCGTCCGTCACCTCGGCGGCCGAGATGATGGCCGGCATGTTGAGGTAACTCAGCGCCGAGGGTGCCGGGCCGATACAGACGGACTCGTCGGCCAGTTTGATGTATTTGGCCTCGCGGTCGGCCTCTGAATAGACCATCACGGCCTTGACGCCGAGCTCGCGGCAGGCACGCTGAATCCGCAGGGCGATTTCGCCGCGGTTGGCGATCAGTATCTTTTTGAACATGTATCAATCACTCGATCATGAAGAGCGGCTGCCCGTATTCCACCGCCTGGCCGTTCTCGCACAGGATGCGTGTGATGGTGCCGGATTTGTCGGCTTCGATCTCGTTGAGGATTTTCATGGCCTCGATGATGCAGATGGTCTCGCCTTCCTTGACCTGGCTGCCCACTTCGACATAAGCCTTGGCGCCGGGGCTGGCCGAGCGGTAAAAGGTGCCGACCATCGGGGACTTCACGGCGTGGCCAGCCGGAGCGGCGGCGGCTTCGGCGACGACGGGCGCAGCCGCAACGGGGGCCGGAGCTTGAGCCAGGGGCACCGCGGCCGCTTGTTGCATGACCATCGGCGTGCCGCCTGACTTGACGATGCGGACTTTGCCCTCGGCTTCGGTGATTTCGAGTTCGGACACATTGGACTCTGAGACAAGGTCAATCAGGGTCTTGAGTTTTCTTAAATCCATGGGGAAGCTCCAACGACGGTAGGCGGGCAAGCGGCTCAGCGGAGGTGATTTGCACCTAAGCTCCGCTTTTTACACCTTTTAGCGCCTAAAAATCACTTAAATTTTATGAAACTGGCAGCAGCCAGCTTGGGAAAGGGCGAAGTCTACCCTATCTGCCCGGTCTTTTTCGCTAAAAAGACGCTGTGCCGGTCGCAGGCCAGCGGAATCGCTGCCAGCGCTGGATGGATCAATCGAAATGCAGCGTTAAATTCATCAAAAAACATTAAAACATGCTTATTTTCAACAAGTGTAAATATTTTTCATTGAAGCAGGATCAAGCGGCGGCAGATGCGCCCGCGTCACGCCAGTTGCGACCACAGCGACAGATCTTCAGTCGATACCTTGCCACTTTTGCGATGCAGCAGCTGGCCGGAGGCAGCAAACACCACGGTAAATGGCAAGCCGCCGGCCAGGTTGCCCAGAGACTTGCTCAGTTCGGTGCCCTGCAGCCCGGCCATGACCACCGGAAAACCCATGGGTTTGCGCTGCAACCAGGTTCGCACCGCACTCGGCTGGTCTACCGCCAAGCCCAGGACCTGCCAGTTCCTGGCCTTGTTGTCGGCATGAAACCGGTCAATCAGCGGCAGCTCTTCGATACAGGGCGGGCACCAGGTCGCCCAGAAATTGACCAGCAAGGGCTTGCCGGCAAAACCTGCCATCGGCAGGGGTAGGCCGTCGGGGGTGTCGAAACTCTGTTGCCAGAACGCCTGCAGCGCGGGATCGCCGCCGGCAGCGGCAGGCCCATGCGGCTGGGCCTGCCACCAGGCCACGCCGGCGCCGGCCAGGGCCGCGGCAGCCGCCGTGCCAGCATAGATCAAATTTCTGCGTTTCAAGAAGAAGACTCCAGCGGGAATATCAGCAATTTTTGCACGGCGGCGAGGTCCCCACGCGGTTTGCGGCCTTTGGCGTCAGGCCGCAGCGCGCCGCGCAGGTCGTCGTGGTCGTAGACCAGAAGATGCACGCCCACCGGCTCGTTCAGACCGGGGCAAAAGCTGCTCAGGCTCAGCGCTTCCACCTTTTCGCCGGTGAAGCCGGTCACGGTGCGCGGCTCGTAGTCCACCTGGTGATCAATCAGCGCGATTTCAGCTGACTTGGAGTCGTCGCAGAACAACTGGATATAAATGTCCGACAGCCGCGTCGCCGTGCCGTGCCAGACCGCGCCACCCAGGTGGGGGCGAAACGCCGCCATGCGCTCCATCCATGTCAGCGCCAACTCACGCAGGGCCCGTAATTCGCCGGGCTGGGTGTCGGCACAAAAAATCGCGATGTATTCATGTACCGCGTCTTCCACCTCGTCATTGCCCGGCAGTTCGCTGCGCGCCGGCAGGCCCATTTGTTTGACGGCACGGTGTTTGGCCGGGCCGTATTCGAGGCCCTCCTCGACGATCAGGGCGGCGGC
>JAZKIE010000338.1:0-4394 GCA_040385025.1 Pseudomonadota bacterium
AGCGGCAGCAAGGCCGGTTTTTTCAGTAGCGTCGTCATGGGTGTCCTGATGAAATGAAGGGGTGGTGCGTGTGGGACGGCAACTCAATACAGCGGTACGGCGGTGTCGCGTTGTTTGGACCAGGCATCGATGCCTCCGTGGATGTTCACCACGTCGGTGAAGCCGCTTTGCGCCAGGAAATTGGCGACCTGCAGGCTGCGCATGCCGTGGTGGCACAGGCAGGCCACGGCTTGCCCGGCGCCAAACTGCTCCTTCAATTGCTCGACACGGGCCGGCACCTCGCGCATGGGAATGCGCAGCAGCGTGAAACCGTCCTCGGTGACCGAGGCGGTTTGCAGCTCCCAGGGTTCACGCACGTCCAGCACCACCGGCGCGGGTGCATCCGCACCCAGGCTGTCGCGCCAGGTGTTGAAGTCTGCAGGGGAGAGCTGGGCAATCATGGCGTGCTTGTTCCAGGAATCAGAAGTTGAATTTCGAAGGCTCGGGGAAATTGAGCAGGCGGGGTGCGACCGTGTCCCACGCTTGCGCGGTGCGGAAGGCGGCCTCGCCGACGCGGGTCACCAGCGTGGCGCGCATCATGGGCTCCACGCCGACGATGGCACTGAGCCGGCCGCCAACCTTGAGCATGGCCAGCAGGGCCGGCGGCACCTCGGCGACCGAGCCGCTGAGCACAATCACGTCGAAGGGGCCGCTCAGCGGGTCGTTGCTGGACACCGCCTGGCCGAGTTTGGCTGCGCCGTCGCCGGTACGCACTTCGGCGTTGTAGACGCCGGCTTTTTTCAGGTTGTCGCGTGCGAGCTGGGCCAGGTCGGCATCGATCTCGAGCGTGATCACCTGCTGCGCACGGTGCGCCAGCAGGGCCGCCATATAGCCGGAGCCGGCGCCGATTTCCAGCACTTTTTCATGTTTTTGCACGGCCAGGTCTTGCAAGATACGCGCCTCGACCTTGGGGGCCAGCATGCACTGGCCGGGTTTGGAGCCCAGCGGAATTTCCATGTCGGCAAAACCCAGCGCCTTTTTGGCGGACGGCACAAAGTCTTCGCGTTTGACCATCGCCAACAGGGAAAGAACCTGGCTGTCCAGCACTTCCCAGGGGCGGATTTGCTGCTCGATCATGTTGAAGCGGGCTTGTTCGTAGTTCATGGTGTGGCCTGTGAAATATCGGGTGGGGAAGTGCGGGTAAACCTGTGATTTTAACGGGGGGCCACAGCGGCTTCGGGCAGGGCGCGCCGACCGGTGAAGCGGCGTTTGAGCCATTGCGCCAGGTCGTCGAGGTAGCAGTAAGTGACAGGCACCACCACCAGCGTCAGCAGCGAGGAGGTGATGACGCCACCGATGACGGCCTGGCCCATGGGCGCGCGCTGCTCCGAGCCTTCGGTCAGCGCAAAGGCCAGCGGCACCATGCCGAAAATCATGGCCAGCGTGGTCATCAGGATGGGGCGCAGGCGCACGCGTGCCGCCACCAGCAGGGCCTCGCTGCGTTCCATGCCCTGGTCGCGCATCCGGATCGCAAAGTCCACCAGCAAGATGGCGTTTTTGGTGACCAGCCCCATCAGCATCACCACGCCGATGATGGAGAACATCGACAGCGTCGAGCGGAACAGCAGCAGCGCCAGCACCACGCCGATCAGCGTCAGTGGCAGCGAGGTCATCAGCGCCAGCGGCTGCAAAAAGCTCTTGAACTGGCTGGCCAGGATCATGTAGATGAACAAAATGGCCAGCACCAGTGCCGAGATCGCGTAGCCAAAAGACTCGGCCATGTTTTTGGTGGATCCGCCGAACTGGTAGCGGTAGCCGGGCGGGAAGCTGATGCCGTCGAGCGCTTTGCGGATGTCACTGGACACCTCACCGGCCGACCGGTTGTAGACATTGGCATTGATCGCCACTTCCCGTGTCAGGTCGCGCCGGTTGATCTGGTTCGGCCCCGTCGCCTCCTTGACCGTGGCGAGCTGGCCCAGGCGCACGGTGCGCGCCGAGCCGTCGGCATTGCTGCCGATGGCGCTGCTCAGAAAGGGCAGGCGCTCCAGGTCTTGCGGCGCATTGCGGGCGTCGGGCGACAGGCGCACGTTCACGTCATAGGTCTGGTCGTCGGGTGCGCGCCAGTTGCCCACGGTTTGCCCGGCCACCAGGGTGCGCAGCGAAGCGGCGATCTGCGACACGCTCAGGCCCAGGTCGGACGCGGCATCGCGCTTGACGTCGATTTCGATGGTCGGCTTGTCGGGCTTGAGGCTGGAGTCCAGGTCCACCAGGCCGGGGATGGTGACGATGCGCCCGGTTACCAGCCGGGTCAGCCGTTCCAGTTCCTTCAGGTCCGGCCCTTGCAGCGAAAACTCCACCTGCTTGTTGCCGCCGACGGAGTCCAGCAGGCCGACATGGGTGACGGTGATGCCGGCCACCTGCTTGAGCCGCTCGCGCAGCACGCCCGAGAGCTCGTCCACGCTTCGGCTGCGCGACTTGCGGTCGACCAGGCGCACGTAGATGCTGGCGTACATCTTGCCTTGGGCGCTGCCGGTGTTGATGGTGGCCACCGTGTACCTGACCTCGGGCAGCTCGCGCAAAATGGATTCCACCTGGGCGGCCTTGGCCTCGGTGGCTTCGAGCGAGGAGCCGACCGGCGTGTAAAAGGTCAGCGAGGTTTCCGAGAAGTCGGCCTTGGGCACAAACTCTGTGCCCAGCAGCGGCACCATGAAAATGCTGGTGATGAAGATGGCCAGGGCCAGCCCCAGGGTGGCCAGCTTGTGTAGCAGCGACCAGCGCAGGATGCGCTGGTAAGTCTCGGCCAGCGAGTCGGTGGCGCGCTCAAACCAGGCCGTCACGCGGCCTATGGTTTTGTCGTAAAAAGTCACCGGTGCGTGGTGCTTGCCATGCGCCTCAATGCTCGGGTCGTGCCAGATGCTCGACAACATCGGGTCCAGCGTGAAGCTGACAAACATCGAGATCAGCACCGCCGCCACGATGGTGATGCCGAACTCATGGAAAAACTTGCCGATGATGCCGCCCATGAAACCGATGGGCAGAAACACCGCAACGATGGAGAAGGTCGTGGCCAGCACCGCCAGGCCGATCTCCTGCGTGCCGTCGAGCGAGGCCTGGTAAGGCAGCTTGCCCATTTGGACATGGCGCACGATGTTTTCGCGCACCACAATTGCGTCGTCAATCAGCAGACCCACGCACAGGCTCAGCGCCATCAGCGTGATCATGTTGATGGTGAAGCCGAACATGTTCATGAACAAAAAGGTGCCGATGATGGAGATCGGCAGGGTCAGGCCGGTGATCACCGTGGAGCGCCAGGAGTTCAGGAACAGGAAAACGATCAGCACCGTCAGCAGTGCACCTTCGAACAGCGTGCGGCGCACATTCTCGACGGCGACGCGGATCGGGCGCGAGCCGTCGGAAACCAGCTCCAGCCGCAGGCCCGCCGGCAGTTGGGTCTGCATCTCCTTGATGGCCTGGTTCAGGCCGTCGACCACCGCGATGGTGTTGTCGCCCTGGGCTTTTTGCACGGTCAACAGCAGCGTGCGCTGGCCGTTGTACAGCGCCAGATTGTCGATCTCCTGCGAGCCGTCGCGCACGCTGGCGACTTGCCCGACCGTCACCGCTGTGGTCGCGCCGGTGGCGGACGCCTTGCGCGCCACGATGATGTTGGCGAAGTCTTCCGGCCGCTTCATGCGGGCGTCGATCTTGACCACGCGCTCCTGCGCGAGCGAGCGGATGGCGCCGACCGGCAGGTCCTGGTTTTCGCTGCGCACGGCATTGGCGACCTGGTCGGCCGTGATGCCCAGCGCCTCCATGGCCTGCGGGCTCAGGTAGATGTTGATCTCGCGTTTGCTGCCGCCCACCAGGTTGACCGCGCCCACGCCACGCACATTTTCCAGCCGCTTTTTCAGCACCTGGTCAGCCCAGTTGGTCAGCTCAACAGCGGTGGGTGGCCTTGCCGCGGCTGCCCCATTCGCAGCAACCGGCAATACAGCGACAGACCAGATCGGGCGGCTGGCCGGGTCGAAACGCAGCACGCGCGGTTCTTTGACTTCATCACGCAGCAGCGGGCGCAGCGAGGCGATTTTTTCGCGCACGTCCTCGGCGGCCTTGCGCCCGTCGATGTGCAACTGGAACTCGATGATGACGACCGCCATGCCTTCATAGCTGCGCGAGGTCAGGGCGTTGATGCCGGCAATCGAATTGACGCCTTCCTCGATTTTTTTGGTGACTTCACTCTCGACAATTTCGGGCGAAGCGCCGGGGTATTCGGTGGTGACCACGACCACCGGAAAGTCAATGTTGGGGAACTGGTCAACCTGCAGCCGCTGGTAAGAGAACAGGCCCAGCACCACGATGGCCAGCATGACCATGGTGGCGAACACCGGGTTTTGCAGGCTGACGCGGGTGAACCACAT
>JAZKIE010000339.1:0-1605 GCA_040385025.1 Pseudomonadota bacterium
CAGGCGAATCCGCCCCGCACATTGATACCCAGGACTCGCCCGAAGGCGCGTCCTGTCTGGTGCTGGGCCAGTGGACGGCCGGTGAATTGACGGTGCGTCCGGTCTGGGACGCGCTGACCGCCAGCCTGAAGGCGCAGGGCGCCGATGCGGGTCAATCGCTTGCATGGGATTTGCGCCAGATCGGACAGCTCGACCATCTGGGCGCGCAGGTGCTGTGGAACCATTGGGGCCGGCAATGGCCGGACAAGATCGAGATTGAAGAGACACAACGCGCGGTGCTGGAGCGCGTGGCCGAGTTCAGCGTGGACCGCCCCGTTGTACCCGCGCCCGGTTTCAAACAGGCTTTTCTCAAGCTCGGTGAAGGCCTGATCGAAATCCTCCATCATTTCACCGACCTGGTGGCGCTGGTGGGCCGGCTGATGCTCAACCTGGGCAAGCTCGCAAAACGCCCCGGCGAAGGTCCCTGGCGGGACCTGTCCGGCCACCTGTATCACATCGGTGCCACCGCCTTGCCGATTACCGCGCTGGTCGGCTTCCTGATCGGCGTGG
This sequence comes from Pseudomonadota bacterium, assembly GCA_040385025.1. Classification (GTDB taxonomy): domain Bacteria; phylum Pseudomonadota; class Gammaproteobacteria; order Burkholderiales; family Burkholderiaceae_C; genus Polaromonas. The sequence goes on from JAZKIE010000339.1 coordinate 550, forward strand.
TGCTGGCCTACCTGATCTCGCAGCAGCTCAAGCAGTTCGGCGCCGATTCCTTCATCGTCAACATCCTGGGCATCTCGCTGATCCGCGAGTTGGGCCCGGTGCTGGCCGCCATCCTGATCGCCGGGCGCTCGGGCTCGGCCATCACCGCGCAGATCGGCGTGATGCGGGTGACTGAAGAACTCGACGCCATGCGTGTCATGGGTATTGCGCACAGCTACCGGCTGGTGATGCCGCGGGCGCTGGCGCTGGCCGTGGTGATGCCGCTGATCAGCGTCTGGACCACGGTCTCCGCACTGTTCGGCGGCATGCTGGCGGCCGACCTGGCCATGGGCATCACGCCTGCGTTTTTCATCAACGCCCTGCCGGCCGCCGTGGACGCGGCCAACCTGACACTGGCCACTGCCAAGTCGGTGGTCTTCGGCGTGCTGATCGCGTTGATCGGCTGCCACTTCGGCCTGCGCGTCAAGCCCAACACCGAAAGCCTGGGCCAGGGCACCACCGCCTCCGTCGTGACCTCCATCACCGTGGTGATCCTGGTGGACGCCCTTTTTGCCGTGCTGTTCAAGAACATCGGTACCTGATGATGCAGAACGACGCTTCCCCCGCACGCCAGGATCCCGATGCCGCGGACGTGATCGTCGGCATCGCCGGCCTGTCCACCGTGTTCACCAACGGCGACAAACAGTCGGTGGTGCACAAGGACCTGGACCTGACGATACAGCGCGGCGAATTTTTGTCCCTGGTCGGCGGCTCGGGCACCGGCAAAACCGTGCTGCTGCGCCAGATGCTGGGTCTGGAGCATCCCACCGCCGGTGAGATCACGGTGCTCGGCAAGCCTGCAGCCGAACTCGGCAAACGCGGCGCGGCGCAGCGTGTCGGCATGTTGTTCCAGCAGGGCGCCCTGTTTTCAGCTTTCACCGTGCTGGAGAACATTGCCTTTCCGCTGCGCGAGCTCAAGACCCTGCCGAGCGAGCTGATCCACGAGGCGGCCATGGTCAAGCTGCAGATGGTCGGGCTGGCGCCCGAACACGCCGACAAGATGCCCAGTGATTTGTC
>JAZKIE010000340.1:0-3529 GCA_040385025.1 Pseudomonadota bacterium
CGCCAGAGACGGAAGGCGTCTTCCAGGTCGGTGAGTTCCTCGCCGAGCTGGTACAGGTCCCAGTACTGTTTCGGGTCGCGGTAAACCACCAGCCAGGCCTGCTCGACTGCCTCACTTTCCACATAGCCCTGGGTCCAGTCGCGCTGCGTGTGGCTGCCCGGCACGGCCAGGCCGCGCCGCGCCAGCAGGCGCAACGCTTCGTCGTAGAGCGAGGGGGCCTCATACGCGGCCTGCACCTGCGCCAGCAAATCGGGCCGGTGCGCATGCGGCTTGAGCATGGCGGCGTTTTTGTTGCCGAGCGCAAACTCGATGCAGCGGTATTGCGCGCTCTGGAAACCGCTGGAGTTGGAAAGATAAGGCCGGATCGCGCTGTACTCGGGTGGCGTCATGGTCGCCAGCACGTCCCAGGCGTGCACCAGTTGCTCCATGATGCGGCTCACCCGGGCGAGCTTCTTGAAGGCGTCGCCGAGTTCGTCGGCTGCGACATTCGCCATCGCCGCGCGCAGTTCATGGAGCATCAGCTTCATCCAGAGTTCGCTGGTCTGGTGCTGCACGATGAAGAGCAGTTCGTCATGCGCGGGCGACAGCGGCTTTTGCGCGCCGAGAATCGCGTCGAGCTGCAGGTAGTCGCCGTAACTCATGTCGCGGCTGAAGTCGAGCTGGGCTTTTTCGTCGGCGACGATTTTTTCCGGGGTCGTCATGGTCATGTCACCGCGTGTTTCTGGTTGAACCCGGGCTGTCGCCACTCGGCGGTTTCCAGCACCTGCCTCAAGTGCTCCACCGCATGCCAGACATCCTCAAAGCCGATGTAGAGCGGCGTGAAGCCGAAACGCAGGATGTCCGCATGCTCCGCGCCATCACCGGCGCGGAAGTCGCCGATCACGCCGCGCGCGATCAGTGCCTGCACGATGGCGTAGGCGCCTTCACTTCTTGTGAGGCACACCTGCGAGCCGCGTTGCGCGTGCTCGCGCGGCGTGGCCAGGCCCAGGCCATGGCCTGAACAGCGTTCTTCCACCAGTGTGATGAACAGGTCGGTCAGTGCCAGCGACTTGGCCCGCAGCGCCGCCATGCCGCCCAGCGTCTCGGCTGCACCGAATACATCGAGCCCGCATTCGAGTGCGGCCAGGCTGAGGATGGGCTGGGTGCCGCAGAGGTAACGCGTGATGCCGGGTGCGGGCCGGTAGCCGGGTGTGAACTCGAAAGGCGCGGCATGGCCCCACCAGCCCGACAGCGGCTGCTGGAAGCGGTCGGCGTGCTGGGGGTTCACCCAGACAAAGGCCGGCGCGCCGGGACCGCCGTTGAGGTATTTGTAGCCGCAGCCGACGGCAAAGTCAGCCTTCGCACCCTGGAGGTCCACCGGCACCGCGCCCGCACTGTGCGCCAGGTCCCAGACCGCGAGGCATCCGGCTGCGTGTGCGGCGGCTGTCAGCCCGGCCATGTCGTGTTGGAAGCCGGTGCGGTAATTGACGTGCGTCAGCATCAGCACGGCGGCGTCGCCATCCAGCGCGGGCAGGATGCCGTCGGGCTCGACCAGCAGCAAGCTGTAGCCGTGCTCACGGCACAGGCCCTCAGCGATGTAGAGGTCGGTCGGAAAGTTGCTGCGTTCGCTGACCACAGTCTTTTTACCCGGTGCATCTTCTGCGGCGATGGCCAGCGCAGCGCTCAGCACCTTGTAAAGGTTGACCGAGGTGCTGTCGGTCACCACCACCTCGCCGGCGGCGGCGCCGACCAGCGGGGCAATCTTGTCGCCCAGGCGTTGCGGCAGATCAAACCAGCCGGCGCTGTTCCACGAGCGGATCAGGTCCTGCCCCCACTGTTTGGTGATGACCTCGGCCACGCGGCCGGCCGCGCTTTTGGGCAACACGCCCAGCGAGTTGCCGTCCAGGTAAATCACACCTGCGGGCAGCACAAAGTGATTGCGCAAGGGGCGCAGCGGATCGCTGGCATCGAGCGCGCGGCAGTGGTTCAGGGTGGTGCTCATAAGGCTCTCAGGATGGCTCTGACCGGGGAGGCATCGGCTTTCGTCAGTTTCAGTGGCAGGGCGATCAGTTCATAGTCGCCGGCGGGCACCTCGTCGAGCACCAGGTTCTCCAGCACGCGCAGACCGTGCTGCAGCAGCAACTGGTGGCTGGGCAGGTCCTGGCTGGTGGACGGGTCCACACTCGGCGTGTCGATGCCGATCAATGCTATGTTTTTAGTAGCTAGCAGCGCAAGCGTGGCGGGGGCTATGGCCGTGAAGGATGCCCAGGCCTGGCTCGCAACTGCGGATGTGCGCAGCAGCACGCGTGGCGGCAGGTCCTGCAGCGCATGCGCAATGTGATGTGGCTCGACCAGCGGCCCGCAGTCCAGACAGTGGATCACGCGGCAGGGGCCGAGGTAGGGCAGCAGGTCCACCGCACCGATTGCCGGCGCGCCGTTGGCGTAATGCATGGGCGCATCGGCATGCGCGCCGGTGTGCGGCGAGAAGGTGAGGGTGTTGACGTTGACCGGGCAGTCGGGCGACAGCGCGAAGTGCAGCTTTTGCGAATACGCGGCGTCACCCGGAAACACGGCGGCGTGTTCGTCCACCGGTGGCGAAATGTCCCAGATCCGGGGCTTGGAAGTTGTCATGTTTTTGAAGGTAGCACCATCAAAAAGCCCATGGTGTCGGTTATTTCCAACAGGCGGTGAAATAGATGGTTGTGCACTGTGACCAGCGCAAAGCGAAGGCGGGCTGTACAGTGTCTGGCTGGCGCCGCTGACGGCGCCTTGAGCATCAGCAACTATCTGGGGAAAACATGACTTCGAGCGGAAAAGGCAAAGTGGCATTGGTGACAGGCGCGGGCACAGGCATCGGCAAGGCCGTGGCCCTGGCGCTGCTGCGCGAGGGCTACAGCGTGGTACTGGTCGGCCGGCGGGCGCAGCCCTTGAACGAGGTCGTGCAAGCGTCTGGCGCCGGCAGCCGCGCGCTGGCTGTGCCTTGTGATGTGAGCCAGCCTGACGCGGTGCGTGCAGCCTTTGATCTGGCGCAGCAAACCTTCGGCCGGCTGGACCTGTTGTTCAACAACGCCGGCGTCGGCGCGCCGCCGGTGCCCATGGAAGAGCTCACTTTCGAGCAATGGCAGAACGTGGTCAACATCAACCTGACCGGCTCGTTTTTGTGCGCGCAGCAGGCGATCCGTCTCATGAAAGCCCAGGCCCCCCAGGGCGGCCGCATCATCAACAACGGCTCGATTTCGGCCCATGCGCCGCGCCCGAACTCGGCGCCCTACACGGCCACCAAACACGCGATCACCGGCCTGACCAAATCAATCTCGCTGGACTGCCGCCAGTACGACATCGCCTGCGGCCAGATCGACATCGGCAATGCGCAGACCGAACTGGCCGCGCGCATGGCCAAGGGCGTGCCGCAGGCCAATGGCGAGATTGCGATTGAGCCGCTGATGGATGTGGAGCATGTCGCCGATGCCGTGGTGCACATGGCCGCGCTGCCGCTGGCGACCAACGTGCAGTTCATGACCATCATGGCGACGAAGATGCCGTTTGTGGG
>JAZKIE010000341.1:0-1765 GCA_040385025.1 Pseudomonadota bacterium
GGCAAGACCACCACCATGAAAGCCATCACCGGCACCTTGCCGATGGCCGACGGCGACATCGAGTACCTGGGCAAAAGCATCAAGGGCAAGGGCGCCTGGGACCTGGTCAAGGACGGCCTGGCCATGGTGCCCGAAGGCCGCGGCGTGTTCACCCGCATGACCATCACCGAGAACCTGCAGATGGGTGCCTACATCCGCGACGACAAGGCCGGCATTGCCGAAGACATCGAGAAGATGTTCACGATTTTCCCGCGCCTGCGCGAGCGCAAGGACCAGCTCGCCGGCACCATGAGCGGCGGCGAGCAGCAGATGCTGGCCATGGCCCGCGCCCTGATGAGCCGCCCCAAGGTGCTGCTGCTCGACGAACCGTCGATGGGCCTTTCCCCCATCATGGTCGACAAGATTTTCGAAGTGGTGAAAGATGTGTCGGCGCGCGGCGTCACGGTCTTGCTGGTCGAGCAGAACGCCAGCCGGGCGCTGGGCATTGCCGACCGGGGCTACGTGATGGAGTCAGGCGTGGTCACCATGAACGGCGCGGCCAAAGAGCTGCTGAGCGACCCGCGGGTGCGGGCCGCCTATCTCGGCGAATAGTTCAAGCCTTTCAGGCTTCCAGCCCATACGTGGCGTGCGTGAGCAGCTATCCAATTCATAGCGAAATTGCGCTGCCTGGGCCGCCACGCGGGTGACCCGGCGCCCCGCTTCCTAGGGAATGCCACGGTGACGCTGCCGCCGGTTTTTTGCACAATCGGTGCCATGAAAACAAATATGTTCTCCTTCTTTCCTCTGCAGACAGCCCGCCAGTTGGCCGTCTCGTCGGCTGCGGTGCTGGCCCTTTGTTTCAGCGCATCAGCGGTGCAGGCCCAGCCCAAGGTCATGCGCATCGTCGTGCCGTATGCGCCCGGCGGCCCGATCGACGTGACCGCACGCCTGATGGCCGAACGTGTCAAGGACACGCTGGGCACCGTCATCATTGAAAACCGCCCCGGTGGCGGCGGCAACATCGGCGCCGATGTGGTGGCCAAGGCCGCGCCCGACGGCCTGACCATTGGCATTGCTGCGGTGGCCACCCACGCCATCAACCCCTGGCTGTACAGCAAGATGCCCTACAACGCGGCGACCGATTTCGCGCCCATCACGCAGATGCTGCGTGTGCCCAATGTGCTGGTGATGAACGCCGACACCGCCAAACGCCTGAACATCAACAGCCTGGCCGACCTGATCCGTTACGCCAAGGCCAACCCCGCCAAACTCAACTACGGCAGCGGCGGCAACGGCAGCGCCGGGCATCTGGCCGGTGAGATGTTCAAGGCGCAGGCCGGCATCTTCGCGCTGCACATTCCCTACAACGGCGGCAACCCGGCGCAACTGGCCTTGCTGAGCGGGCAGGTTGATTTCAACTTCGACAACCTGGCGACGGCCTCCGCCAACATCAAGGCCGGCAAGCTCAAGGCCCTGGCCGTCACCACGGCCGAGCGCAGCAGCGTGTTGCCCGAGGTGCCCGCCGTGGCCGAGCTGCTCAAGGGTTTTGCCATCGACACCTGGTGGGGCCTGGTGGCGCCTGCCGCAACGCCCAGGGACGTGATTGCCAAACTCAACCAGGCTTTTGTTGCCGCACTGAATTCGCCTGAAGCCAAAACCCGCTTTGCCGCGCTGATGGCTGAACCGGTGGCGAACACGCCCGAGCAGTTCGGCGCCTTCATGAAGGCAGAGCTGGTCAAGTATGAAAAGGTGGTGAAGGCTTCCGGGGCACGGGTAGACTGAGTTT
>JAZKIE010000342.1:0-2796 GCA_040385025.1 Pseudomonadota bacterium
TGCTGCAGCACATTGGACAGGGCCTCAAAAACCATGAACTGCAATTGCCGCATCGCATTGGCGTCCACATGGGCCAGCGGCTCCAGCTTGCCGACCACCCATTGCAATTCAATGTCAGAGGCCGCAAAACGCGGCTCCAGCCGGTAGCGCAGGTTGGCCAGCAAAGAGGCGATGTCGCCGGGCAGCAAATGCATCGCGTCTATCGACAGCTTGAGTTGGTCCAGCGTGTACCGCAAGGTCTGCAACACGTCCTCGCTGTTGGCCTTGCCCGATTGCAGTTGCCGGATCGCGGTACTCAAATGCGCGCCCACGCCGTCGTGCATGTCACGCAGGATGCGGGTGCGTTCGGCCGTGCGCTCCTGCTCACGGGCCAGCTGCTCGACACGCTGGTAGGTCTGGACCAGTTCCTGCTCCTTGTCGGCTACGCGCGTGGCCAGATTGGCGGTCAAGTCACGCGCCTGGCCGCTGGCCGCGCGAAAGCGGGAGATCACGATGTAGCCCAGCGCCAGGCCAAACAGCACCGAGCTGTAACGAATCCAGGTGTTGTCGCCGTAACTGCCGCTGATGCGAATGGTCACCCAGTCGCGCACGCCCATCAGCACATTCAATGTTCCCGCTATCGCCACCAGCAAGTGCGCCATGTTGGGACGGCGCACCGCGCCCCACAGATAGACGGCGGCATAGGTCACAAACAGCAGGTTGGCAGCGCCCAGCCAGAGCGTCAAATACACCGGCTGTTTGAGCAGGAAGGTCAACGTTGACGCGACGATGGCGCTGGCAAACAGCGTGGCCAATACACCCCTGACCCAGGGCATGGAGCGGTGCAAGTGCCAGCCCGCCACGCGGTGGCAGAACAGGGCGATGCAGCAGAACCAGCCGGCAAACGCCGTCGTGACCACCACCCCCCAGATTGGCCACGGCAAGGGCGGACTTTCGATCGCGATGTCGCCAACACGCAGCGCCCAGCAAATTTCGGCCACCGCAGCAAACAGGTAGACCGGGTCGCGACGATCGGTCTGCAGCTGCGCCGGGTCGGTCTGTGTGGCCCAGAGCACCAGCGCCAGCGCGCCTACGATGAGGCTGAAGATGGTGACCGCCAGGGAGGCCACAAGCCGAAAGCGGAAGGCCTCGGCGTAGAGCGGCCGCACCTCGCGGGCCGGGCCGACCAGCAGCGTTGCCAGTCCACCGCGCCGGCCCCCGTCGGCGCGAAGCTGCACACGGAAAACGTTCTCGCGCTCCAGCAACTGCGTGGGTATCGGCACGTAATGCGGCGACTTGGCGTAGTCTTCACCATTGACCTGCTGCGGGTCGCCAAAGCGCGCCAGCAAGGCGCCGTTTAGCCATATTTCTGCCGTGTTGCCGATGCGTGGCAAATACAGGGCATAGGGCTGCGCCGGATCGGCCGACAAGCTGAAGGGGATCTCGAATATCGCCGTCCCGGCCTGGCCGGGATGGCGCCGGTCCCAGTGGTAAGGCAGCGTGACCTCAGCCTGCGAGCTCACCCCCTCGACCGTCACCCAGGCCCGCGCCTGGCTCAACTCCAGCGGCTCGGCCCGCGCGGCCGCACACAGCAGCAGGGCACTGATCAAACATGCCCACAGACGCAAACCGATGGGCCAGCGCTGGTGCAGTCCCTGCATTCGCATCACGCGTCAGACGTGGGGGGCTGCAGCAAACCCATGCGGGTGGCCTCGTACACCGCCTCACTTCTTGAGTGCACCGCCAGCTTGGCGTACAGGTTCTTGATGTGCGACTGGATCGTGTGCACGCTGACCGCCTTGAGTCTGGAAATTTCACCGTAGGAGAATCCGCGCGCAATCAGCTCCAGCACCTCCTGTTCGCGCGTCGACAGCAGTGCGCGTCCTTCAGTGGGGGCAGGCAAGGGCGGCGCGCTGCTGGGGCCAGGGCCAGCCGCAAAGCCCCGCTCGACCAGGTGCATCGCGTGGTACTTGGCCAGCACCCGCCGCGCAATCATCGGCGAGATCGGCGACGCGCCGGCCTTCATCTCCAGGATGGTGTGCGCAATGTTGTCGGGCGTGAAGTCCTTCTGGATATAACCGAGCGCGCCGGCTTCCACGCTGGACAACACGCTGTCTTCATCGCCAAACATCGAAATCACCAGCGCCTCGCAGGCCGGGCGCGTGCGCGCCGCCAGCCGGATCAGGTCCAGCCCGCTGCCGTCGGGCAGCGCCAGGTCGGTCAGGAGAATGTCGATAGTCTGGGTCGCGTCCTCAATCAGCGCGCTGGCCTCCTCGAAGGTCCCCACGTCGGCGACGAGCTGCAACTCGGCGCAGCGCGACACGCTGTCCGCGAAGAACTCCCGTGTGGAGACATCGTCTTCAACAATCAATACGCGCCAGAGAGGCATGGAGGAAGTCTTTGGCAGTGGCAGCACGGTAGCCCATGATAAGTGAAGGCTTCCAGACAACACGCGCTCGGCGCCACACAGGAAGCGCCCCGACTGTCCGGGTTTTGCCGGCGAGGCGCCATCCCGTATTTATGGGGCTGCCCGGCCGTCAGTCACGGCAATAACAAGACCAATCACCCCCGGGTCCTTGCCACACAGGCGCAAGCAGCTATTGTTTTAATAGCGCTTAGCCCCGCCGACTCACAGCACGGTTTCGATGTAGGTGTAGATGTAGTTGGAGCCGCCGTTGACATTGCCCAGCAGGCGCGACGAGCCGAAGATGCCGGAGCGGTGCGACACGCCGAAGCCGAGGTAGGTGTCTTTCAGGCCGGGGCGGCCGATCAGGTCGCCCAGGCTGAAGTCGATGCTCGGGTCCAGGTAGTTGAGCA
>JAZKIE010000343.1:0-9462 GCA_040385025.1 Pseudomonadota bacterium
GACTCCTTAGACTGGCTGCCTCGTTGCGTGGCTCACGCTGGCTGCCTCAGCGGCGGCGTGGTTTTTGAAGCTGCCTGGTGTCGGCAGCCGAAGGCGTTCTCCGGGGCGTCGATCCCCGGCAAAGCCGGGGCCCCTCGCCGCGCCGTTCACGCTGGCTGCCTCAGCGGCGCCACGGGTAGTTGATGCATAGCGGTGTCGGCAGCTGAAAGCGTTCGCTCGGGCGCCGATCCCCAGCAGGCTGGGGCCCCTCGTCGCGCCGTTCACGCCTTCACCTTGAAACCGTCGGCGTACTTTTTCGGGTCCTTGCCGTCCCAGACCACGCCGTCGATCATCTTGCTGCTGCGCATGACTTCCTTCGGAATGCTGGCCTTGGCGGCGGTGGCAGCCTGTTTGTAAATGTCGATCTGGTTGATCTGCTTGGCCACGGCCAGGTAGTCCGGATGCTCCTTGAGCAGGCCCCAGCGTTTGTGCTGGGTCAGAAACCACATGCCATCGGACAGGTAGGGGAAACTCACCGCGCCGTCGTTGTAAAACTTCATGTGGTTGGGGTCGTCCCAGGTCTTGCCCATGCCGTTCTGGTAGCGGCCCAGGATGCGCTGGTTGATCACGTCGACGCTGGTGTTGACGTAGGACTTGTCGGCAACGGTCTCGGCCATCTTGTTCTTGTTGCCGAGGCTGGCGTCTATCCACTTGCCGGCTTCAATGATGGCGGCGGTGACCGCGCGTGCGGTGTTCGGGTTCTTCTTGACGAAATCCGCGGTGGTGCCCAGCACCTTTTCGGGGTGGTCTTTCCAGATGTCCTGGGTGGTGACGGCCGTGATGCCGATGCCGTCGGCAATCGCGCGGTGGCCCCAGGGCTCGCCGACGCAATAACCGTCCATGTTGCCCACGCGCATATTGGCCACCATCTGCGGCGGCGGCACGGTGATGACTTTCACGTCCTTCATCGGGTTGACACCGACGCTGGCCAGCCAGTAATACAGCCACATGGCGTGGGTGCCGGTCGGGAAGGTCTGGGCGTAGGTGTATTCGCGTTTTTCAGCGGCCATCACCTTGGCCAGCGAGGCGGCGTCCACCGCACCCTTGTCAGCCAGTTTCTTGCTCAGCGTGATGGCCTGGCCGTTCTGGTTCAGCGTCATCAGTACCGCCATGTCTTTCTTGGGGCCGGAGGTGCCCAGGTGCACGCCATAAATCAGGCCGTACAGCGAATGCGCCATGTCGAGCTCACCGCTGACCAGCTTGTCGCGCACACCGGCCCAACTGGCTTCCTTGGTCGGGATGATGGTGACGCCGTATTTTTTGTCGATGCCCAGCACCGAAGCCATGACGACGGATGCGCAGTCGGTCAGCGGGATGAAACCAATCTTCACCTCTTTCTTTTCGGGGGCATCTGAGCCCTGGGCGTAGACGACGGCACGCAAGGCGGGACTGATGCCCGCAGCGCCGACGGCAGCGGCCTGCAATACGGTGCGGCGCGTCAAGGAAGATTTCAGCAGTTCGGTCATGGTCGGGACTCCAGAAGTGAAAACAAAAAAACAAGAAGCAAAAAACAAAAAAGGCGCTCGACCCGGGCAAACACAAGAGATGTGAATGCGGGGTGCGAACGCCTTTGTTCCTGGGGGTATGCCGCTTCGCCGTTGAAGTGGCCTACCTTTGTGTTTAAGCAGTGAGCAAAAGTTGTGCCAGGCCTGCTTTTCCTGGATTCAGCTGCAGATCTGCGATGAAATAGGCTTGTAGCCCTTTGGCATCAAGCGCAACCAGCTATTGAATTAATAGCAGATCGGTTTGCCAGCCGGTGGCGCAACCGGATTTGGCGGGTCCGCACTGTATTTGTGCGCCGCACCATTTCGGCGTGATGCGCGCCGCCTCAACCGAGCAGGTCGGCGGCGTCCAGCATGCGCTGCGCAACCTCGCCCAGGCGCAGGCCTTTGTCCATGGCAGCCTTGCGCAGCTTGTCGTAAGCTGCTTTTTCCGTGAGGTTTTGCCTTTGCATCAGCAGGCCTTTGGCACGGTCGATGATTTTGCGGTCCTGCAGCTCGGTCCTCACGTCGGCAAGCTCGCGCCGCAAGCCCTGCTCATGCTCGAAACGCGCCATCGCGACATCTAGGATGGGGCGTATACGTTCGGGCGACAGGCCGGCCACGATGTAAGCGGACACACCGGCTGCGACCGCATCTTTCACATGGCTGGTGTCGTTGTCGTTGGTGAAGAGCACAATCGGGCGCCGCGCGTCACGGGTTGCCATCACCACATGTTCCAGCGAATCGCGCGCCTCGCTTTCAGCGTCCACGATGATCATGTCCGGCTGTAACTGCGCCAGCCGCTCATACAGAAAGGTGTCGGCGGGCAACACGGCCACGACGTTGTAGCCGTTTTCCAGCAGACCGATGCGTAACTGCCGGGAGCGTTCGGCCTGGGCTCTGGCATGACTGTCCGTGGCTATGCCTTCCAGCAGATCCGGAGCAATGATGACCAAGCGCAGGGACTGTGACGGCGTCATACCTGACTTGCTGCAAGATTTGAGCCAAACCGTACACTCGGAACATGATTGTTTTGGGATTTGAGTCCAGTTGTGATGAAACCGGCGTTGCGCTGGTGGACAGCTCTGGCGCGGGTGTGCCGCGCTTGCTTTCGCACGCTTTGCACAGCCAGATTGCCATGCACCAGGCTTATGGCGGCGTGGTCCCGGAGCTGGCCAGCCGTGACCATATTCGCCGCGTGTTGCCATTGACCGAACAGGTGCTGGCTGAAGCAGGACGAACATTGAAGGATGTTGATGTGGTGGCTTTCACGCGCGGGCCGGGTCTTGCCGGCGCGCTGCTGGTGGGCGCGGGTGTGGCGTGTTCGCTGGCCGCGGCACTCGGAAAGCCGGTGATGGGCGTGCACCATCTGGAGGGGCATCTGCTGTCCCCGTTCCTCAGTCAGGACCCGCCCGAATTTGCGTTTGTCGCCTTGCTGGTCTCCGGCGGCCATACCCAGTTGATGCGGGTGGACCGTGTCGGCAGCTATGAGGTGCTGGGAGAGACCATTGACGATGCGGCCGGAGAAGCTTTTGACAAGTCGGCGAAATTGCTCGGTCTGCCTTACCCAGGCGGCCCGCATCTGGCCAGACTGGCCCAGGGCGGCGACGCTCAGGCTTTCAAGCTGCCGCGGCCGCTGCTGCACAGTGGCGATCTCGATTTTTCCTTCTCTGGTCTGAAAACCGCAGTACTGACGCAAGCCAAAAAGCTGGGCGCGGTCATCAATGAGAAGGACAAGGCCGATCTGGCAGCCTCGACGCAGGCGGCGATTGTCGAGGTGCTGGTCAAAAAATCCCTGAAGGCGCTGGAGCAAACCGGTCTGAAGCGGCTGGTGGTTGCCGGCGGCGTGGGCGCCAACACACTGCTGCGCGAGCAACTCAATGCCGCCTGCAGCAAACGCGGGATCAGGGTGCACTACCCGGAGCTGCATTTGTGCACCGACAACGGCGCCATGATCGCGCTGGCGGCCGGCATGCGTCTGCAGGCAGGCCTGGAAGAGGCCAACACGGCCTATCGCTTTGACGTCAAGCCGCGCTGGCCGCTGAGTGCCTGATTCAGGGACAGGCCGGTAGCGGCAACACCGCCAGCACCTGTTGCCAGAGCCGCCGCCAGGGCGCCCAGTCATGCCCGCCGGGCGTGGTGAACACGCGCTGCGGCGGCAAGGCAACAGCCAGCAGGCGGTGGCTGTCTGCGAAACGGTCTTCCGTGCCATACCCCAAGTACAGCGCCGGGAAGCCGGAACCGGCCGGCAATTTCGTCTGGGCCTGCAGCCAACGCCAGAGCCGCGTTTCAGCTTGTTCCGGCGGCAGGGGACCGGTGGGCGCCTGCCAGGCCATCAGGCCGCCAGCCGCGGCAATCTTGTTGCTCAGTTCGCGCTCGCCTAAATAGGGCGCCAAGGCGACGATGCCTGTCACCCCGCCGGGCATCTGCTCTTCGTGGATCAGCGCACCGAAACCCCCGACCGAAATGCCAACCAGCCAGATCGCCCGGTAACCGGCGGCCCGCGCGGGCACCAGCACATCGGCTTCCAGGCGGTCAATCACGCTGCGGTTGTTGTAGTAGGCCATGTGCGCGTCAACCATCACGATGTCGGCGGCAATGCGCCGTTGCCGCACTTCCTGCACAAAACCTTCGCGCACAAACTCGTCAATGCTTGAATAAGCGCCCGGAAGGAACACCAGCAGGGTGTCGGCTTTTGCGCTGCAGGTCGACCGGTCCAGGTCGGTGGCCAGAGGCACCGTCGCAGGACGCAGAAAGCTGCAACCGGACACAAGCAGAAGCCCGGCGCAAAGGGCGGGCAGGGCGGCGCGGAAAAGAAAAGTCATGGCCCCATTCTGCGGCGGTCCGGCCCTGCCTGCCGGTGAACGGGTTCTCCACCCGCAACAGAGCCGCCCCAAAGGCGGCCTTGTCAGGAGAAAAACTCAGCGGCCTGCGCCGCCTTCGTCATCAGTTGATGGCAAGCTGGGCGACATTGCTGACCGGCACCTTCTTGGCCAGCGTCAGCGTCAACACGCCGTTTTCAAGTTTGGCGGCGCTGGCCGAGGTGTCGATTTCCAGCGGGAAACGGTAAGCGGCCTTGACGGTTCGCGCGGCGTCGGCCTTGCTGGTGATGCGGACCACATCGCCTTCGATGCCGATGTCCAGTTGCTCCTTGGACAGACCGGGAACATCGAGCTGCAGCGAGTAGGCTTTTTCGCCATCTTCCACCGTTGCGGCCTGGGTGCCACGTGCGCCGGCGAGCGAGCCCAGCGTGTCGTCCAGGAACCGGTCGAGGGCGCCGTTGTTGATCAGCGATGGGTTGTGGCGCTGGAAGCGGGAAGCGGGGCGGGAAGCGAGTGAGTAAAACATGAGAACTCCAAAGGTTGGGTGGGGCAAATTTCCCCTACACTTCGCGGCTCTCAACCGTGATCGCCGCATGCACTGCAAGTAGGCGTGGCCCGGTGTATTTCAAGGAAATTGTTGAATGTATTTTTTTGCGCCTCCCCTCTTGAAACGTATCGTGCTGACCCTAGCAGCCTGCGCCTGTTTGTCATCGCCGGCTTTGTGGGCCCAGTCTGCGCCTACGGTTCAGCCGGCTGTGCGCGTGGCTTTGATTGAAAGCCTGTCCGGTCCTTTCGCCAACACCGGCGAGGCGGTGTTTCGCAACCTGGCCTGGGCGGCAGAGCGGGTCAATGCGCGCGGTGGCATCAAGCTGCCCGGCGGCAACCGTGCGCTGGTCTTCGAGCGTTACGACAGCAAGGGGCAAAACGAGGAAGCCCTGTCGGCCCTGCGTTCGGCCATGGACGATGGCATCAGTTTGGTGACCCAGGGCAATTCATCATCAACCGCTGCGGCGCTGATTGACGCGATCAACAAGCACAATGAACGCGAGCCGGGCAAGCGTCTGCTGTTCATGAACTATTCGGCGGTGGACCCGGTGCTCACCAACGACAAATGCAGCTACTGGCATTTCCGTTTTGATGCCCATGCCGACATGCGCATGGCGGCCTTGATGGATGTGCTCAAGGACGACAAGGCGCTCAAGAGCGTCTACCTGATCGGTCAGGACTACAGTTTTGGCCAGGCGGTGGGACGGGAAGCGCGCAAGCAGTTGGGTATTCAGCGTCCGGACATTCAAATTGTCGGTGACGAGTTGCACCCCATCGGCCGGGTCAAGGACTTCCTGCCCTATGTGGCCAAGATCAAGGCCAGTGGCGCGCAGGCTGTGCTGACCGGCAACTGGGGCAATGACCTGACCCTGCTGGTCAAGGCCGCCAGGGAAGTGGGCTTTGAAGGAAAGTTTTACACCTTCTACGGCAATGCCCTCGGCGTGCCGGCGGCCCTTGGCGATGCCGGTGTCGGCAAGGTGATCGCGGTGGCGGACTGGTTTCCCAATGCGACCAGCGCCCAATCCGAAGCCTTCTACCAATCGTTTCGCCAGCGTTTTCCCAAGCCGCAGGACGACTATGTCCACATGCGCATGCAACTGATGGTGGAAGCGCTGGTACAGAGCATCGAGAAAGCCGGCAGCGTCGAATCGGCCGCTGTTGCTGCGCAACTTGAAAAGGCGACGGTGCTGTTTGCGGGCCACCAGGGCGTGATGCGCAGTGCCGATCACCAGTTTCAGCAACCGCTGCTGGTGGCCGTGATGGACAAGCAGGGCGCACCCGGCGTCAAATTTGATGTTGAGGGCTCGGGTTATGGCTTTCGCGTGATCAAGACCATTGCGGCGGCGCGTGCCGAGCAGCCGCACAGCTGCAAGATGGTTCGTCCCTGAGAGGTCTCCATGCGACAAGTTGTTCTTGATCTTGAAGAGTCGCTGATCCGCCAGGTCGCCAATGCCGGCATGGGCCGCAGCGACGTGCTCAAGTTCTGGTTTGGCGAGAGCGATGAAGTAACGCCGGCCTTCATCCGCGAAGCCGCTGCGCGTTCGCTTAGCGAAGGCGAGACCTTCTATGCGCACAACCTCGGGCTGGCCGAGTTGCGCGAAGCCATCGCCGCCTATTGCAGCGGCTTGCGCTGCGAGGGCGCGGCGCCTGTGGGTGCAGACCGGATCGCCGTCACGTCGGGCGGTGTCAATGCGCTGATGCTCGCCGTCCAGGCCGTCGTCGATGCGGGCGACGAGGTGGTCGCCGTCACGCCGGTCTGGCCGAACCTGACTGCACAGCCGGTCATCATGGGCGCGCAGGTGCGCTGCGTGAGCCTCAAACCGGTTGCGGGCCGGTGGCAACTCGACATGGACGAGTTGCTGGCGGCCGTGACGACGCGGACCCGCCTGCTGATCGTCAACTCACCGAACAACCCGACCGGCTGGACCCTGAGCCGCGCCGAGCAGCAGGTGCTGCTGGCACATTGCCGCAAGACGGGGACCTGGATTTTGGCCGACGAGGTCTACGAGCGCCTGTTTTACGAAAAATCGCCCAACGGCTGTGCCCCGAGTTTTCTGGATATTGCCTTGCCGGACGACCGGTTGATGGTGGCCCACAGCTTTTCCAAGAGCTTTCTGATGACGGGCTGGCGGCTCGGCTGGCTGGTGCTGCCGGCGTCGGCCACGACCCACATGGGCAAGTTGATCGAGTTCAACACCTCCTGCGCACCGGTCTTCATCCAGCGCGCTGGCGTGGTCGCCCTGCAGCGGACGGACGAGGTCACGCCCCAGGTGGTGGCGCATCTGAAAAGCTGCCGCGACACGCTGGTGCCGCTGCTCCAGGCTGTGCCGGGGGTCGAACTGTCCCCGGCGCCGGGCGGCATGTATGCCTTTTTCCGGCTGGCCGGGCAGGGCGATGCCTTCGCCACGGCCAAGCGGCTGGTGGTCGAGGCCGGTCTGGGGCTGGCGCCCGGCGATGCTTTCAGCGCCGACCGGTCGCCTGCGATGCAGGGTTGGCTGCGCTGGTGTTTTGCCAGCCAGGACCTGGCGCGGCTGGGTGAAGGCGTGGACCGGCTGCGCGGCTGGCTGGGGCGAACTCAGGCCTGATTCCTGGGCTATAATCCAAGGCTCTGCATAAAAAGCGGGCGTCTCGCATGAGGCTCACGCTGCAGAACACGACGGCTCCGGTCAACTCCCACTTCGGGAACACTGTGCCGCTCGCAAGTTACACAAGGAAAATCCATGATCGCAAAATCCGTGAAGGCTGAGATTGTTCAGTCCAATGCACGCGCTGCCAACGACACCGGCAGCCCGGAAGTTCAGGTCGGCCTGCTGACCGGCCGCATCAATGAACTGATGCCCCATTTCAAAACCCATGCCAAGGATCACCACGGTCGCCGTGGCCTGCTGCGCATGGTGAGCCGCCGCCGCAAGCTGCTGGACTACCTGAAGTCCAAGGACGCGGCCCGTTATGTTGCGCTGATCGCCAAACTTGGCCTGCGTAAATAATCGCTGATACGACTGCAAAGCGCCTGAGTTAGTTAACTAGCTCAGGCGTTTTTTACTTCGGAGCAAGGCAAAACGACCACGCGCTGTGTCATTCCACAAGAAAAGTCCTGAAACTGCAGGCATTTTGTGGAATGGCATCGTGTTCTGCCAGCCGCCACTCCGGGCCTCCGGCGCTGCCTCAAGCGCCTGAATCTAGTGGAGAAAAAAACATGAGCATTTTCAACAAAGTCACCAAATCCTTCCAGTGGGGCCAGCACAAGGTCACCATGGAAACCGGCGAAGTCGCCCGCCAGTCCGGCGGCGCTGTGTTGCTGGACATGGACGGCACGGTTGTGCTGGCCACCGTGGTCGCCAAAAGCGAAGCCAAACCCGGCCAGGATTTCTTTCCGCTGACCGTTGATTACCTGGAAAAAACCTATGCCGCCGGCCGCATTCCCGGCAGCTTCTTCAAACGTGAAGGCCGCCCCAGCGAATTCGAAACCCTGACCTCGCGCCTGATCGACCGCCCGATCCGTCCGCTGTTTCCTGAAGGTTTCTTCAACGAAGTGCAGGTCGTGATCCACGTGTTGTCGCTGAACCCCGAAGTCGAAGGCGACATTCCCGCGCTGATCGCTTCGAGCGCAGCCCTGGCTATTTCCGGCATCCCGTTCAACGGCCCCATCGGCGCCGCGCGCGTGGCTTACATCGACGGCCAGTACGTCCTGAACCCTGGCAAGACCCAGCTCAAGGACTCCGTCATGGACCTGGTCGTGGCCGGCACCGAAGCCGCCGTGCTGATGGTCGAGTCCGAAGCCAAACAACTGTCCGAAGAAATCATGCTCGGCGCCATCGTGTTTGGCCATGAGCAGGGCAACATCGCCATCAATGCGATCCACGAACTGGTTCGTGACGCCGGCAAACCGGTCTGGGCCTGGCAGGCACCTGCCAAGGACGAGCCGCTGATCGCCAAGGTCAACGCGCTGGCCGCCGCCAAGCTGGAAGCCGCTTACCAGATTCGTGCCAAACAAGCCCGTACCCAGGCTTGCCGCGTCGTGACTTCCGAAGTCATGGCTGCGCTCAAGGCCGACGGCACGGCATTCGACGGCGTGGCCGTTGAAGGCATGTTGTTCGACATCGAAGCCAAAATTGTTCGCAGCCAGATCCTGGCCGGCGAGCCACGTATCGACGGTCGCGACACCCGCACCGTTCGCGCGATCGAAATCCGCAACAGCGTGCTGCCGCGCACCCACGGCTCGGCCCTGTTCACACGCGGCGAAACCCAGGCGCTGGTGGTGACCACGCTGGGCACCGAGCGCGACGCGCAGCGCATCGACGCACTGTCGGGCGACTACGAAGACCGCTTCATGCTGCACTACAACATGCCTCCGTTCGCCACTGGCGAAACCGGTCGTGTGGGTTCGCCAAAACGCCGCGAAATCGGTCACGGCCGCCTGGCCAAGCGCGCACTGATCGCTGTGCTGCCTTCCAAGGAAGAGTTCCCTTACACCATGCGTGTCGTGTCTGAAATCACCGAGTCGAACGGCTCCTCGTCGATGGCTTCGGTCTGCGGCGGCTGCCTGTCGCTGATGGACGCCGGCGTGCCGATGA
>JAZKIE010000344.1:0-2871 GCA_040385025.1 Pseudomonadota bacterium
ATCACGTTGTCCATGACGGACTGCATGATGCCCAGCGGCCCGCCGGTCAGCACCGCGCGTTCGTAGTCCAGCCCGCTCATCAGCACCTTGGCGCCGCTGTTGAGGCCGCCCAGGATGTTTTGCGCCGGCACCTCGACATTGCTGAAGACCAGCTCGCCGGTGTGGGAGCCGCGCATGCCCAGCTTGTCGAGTTTTTGCGCGACTGAAAACCCCTTCATGCCTTTTTCGATCAGGAAGGCCGTGACACCGCGCGCACCGAGCTCGGGCTCGGTCTTGGCGTAGACCACCAGCGTGTCGGCGTCGGGCCCGTTGGTGATCCACATCTTGCTGCCGTTGAGCAGGTAATAACCGCCTTTGTCTTCGGCCTTGAGTTTCATGCTGATCACGTCGCTGCCGGCGCCGGGCTCGCTCATGGCCAGCGCACCGACATGCTCACCGCTGATCAGCCTGGGCAGGTATTTCGCACGTTGGGCATCGGTGCCATTGCGCTTGATCTGGTTCACGCACAGGTTGCTGTGCGCGCCGTAAGACAGCCCCACCGAGGCACTGGCCCGGCTGATTTCTTCCATCGCGATCATGTGCGCCAGGTAACCCATGTTGGCACCGCCGTACTCCTCGCTGACGGTGATGCCCAATACACCGAGGCTGCCCATCTTCTGCCACAGGTCCATGGGGAACTGGTCGTCGCGGTCGATCTCGGTGGCGCGCGGCGCGATTTCGGCCTGCGCAAATTCGCGCACTGCGTCGCGCAGTGCGTCGATGTCTTCACCGAGCTGGAAGTTGAGGCCTGGCAGGTTGTTCACAAAAAGTCTCCTTGGGAATTCAGTTCTTGACGTCGTCGCGGCCGGTGATGGTCATCAGCGTGGCGCCCAGCGTGGCAATCAGCTTTTCCTGGCCATCGGCAATGGCGTAGGCCCGGCCTTCGGTGACGGTGATGGTGCGGCCGGGCTTGATGACCTGGCCGACCATGCGAAAACGCTGGCCCCTGGCCGGTGCCAGCAGGTTGATCTTGAATTCGATGGTCAACACACCGGCGCCTTCCGGCATCAGCGTGAAACCGGCATACCCGCAAGCCGAGTCCAAAGCGGTCGCCACCATGCCGGCATGCAGGAAGCCGTGCTGCTGGGTCAGGCCGGCGGCCCAGGGCAGCTCGATCACCACGCGGCCAGGTGCGATGTCGCCCAGCGAAGCGCCCAGGGTGGCCATGGCGCCCTGCAGCGCAAAGCTGTCCCGCACACGGGCCACGTAAGCCGCGTCTTTGGGCGTGAAGTCAGGCTGTTCCATGCGCGGTTTCTCGCTTTTTTTGATTGACGTTTACGTAAACGTCAATTATGGCCTATTTTGCCTTTTTACCGGTCCTGGCCAGCAGCGCGCGGGCTTCTTTCTCGTGGACTTTCACTTCTTCCAGGTTGGCCTGCAGGTCGGCCATCTGCTCTTCGAGCTGCTTGCGGTGCTGGGCCAGCACGGCCAGGAACTTGGTCAGTTGCGGCCCGGTGTCACGCGGGCTGTCATAGGTGTCGATGATTTCGCGCGCCTCGGTCAGGCTCAGACCCAGGCGCTTGGCACGCAAGGTCAATTTGAGCCGGGTGCGGTCGCGGGCGGTGTAGACGCGGCTGCGCCCGCCCGGCCCTTCGCGCTGCGGCTGCAGCAGCCCCATGTCTTCATAAAACCGGATCGCGCGCGTGGTCAGGTCAAACTCTTTGGCCAGGTCGCTGATGGAATAGGTGGTGCTTGCCATGTGTGTGAAACCAGGGTGACAGAAGCTTCAGACCACCGGACGGTAAATCAGGTGTAATGGGCCCTCTGTTTACGTTAACGTAAACGTCAATGAATCGGTGATCTTACAAGATGAATGCACAGGAAGCGCAACTTCTCTACCCCTTGGGCGACGTTTTGCCGGCCGCCGGCAGCACGCTGGAGGTGGCAACCGGCGTCAGATGGATACGCATGGGCCTGCCGTTTGCGCTGGACCACATCAACCTGTGGCTGCTGAGGGACGAGATCGACGGGCAGCACGGCTGGACCGTGGTGGACTGCTGCGTCAGCCGGGACGAAGCAAAAGCCCAGTGGGAGCAGATTTTTGCCGGCGAGCTTGAAGGCCTGCCGATTCTGCGCGTCATCGTGACCCACATGCATCCCGACCACCTCGGGCTGGCGCACTGGCTGTGCGAGCGCTGGAAAGCGCCGCTGTGGATCAGCGCCACCGACTACAACACGGCCAGCCTGAGCATTCGCGGCAGCACCGGTTTCGGCGGTGAAAATTCAGCCGGTTTTTTTGCCTCGCACGGCCTCACCAATGCCGACTATCTTGCGCAGATTCGTGGCCGCAGCAACTACTACCCCGGACTGGTGCCGGCCGTCCCCAGCAGCTTTCACCGCATGATGGATGGGCAGGTGATCCGCATCGGCGGGCGCAACTGGACCTGCATCAGCGGCTACGGCCACGCGCCGGAACACATCGCGCTGTCCTGCGAGGCGCTCAAGGTACTGATCTCGGGCGACATGGTGCTGCCGCGCATCTCGACCAACATCAGCGTCTATGACGTGGAGCCCGAGTCCAACCCCTTGACGCTGTTTCTGCAATCGATCAACAGGTTCAGGGCACTCGATGCCGACACGCTGGTGCTGCCCTCCCACGGCAAGCCTTTTCGGGGCCTGCACACACGCATTGACCAGTTGCATGAGCACCACCGCGACCGGCTGGCTGAAGTGATGGACGCCTGCACGGCCAGCCCCTGCAGCGGCGCCGACATCCTGCCGGTGATGTTCAAACGCCCGCTGGACCTGCACCAGACCACCTTTGCCATGGGTGAGGCCGTGGCCCACCTGCATACGCTGTGGTTTGAGGGCAAGCTGCGGCGCATGCTGGGC
>JAZKIE010000344.1:2971-5895 GCA_040385025.1 Pseudomonadota bacterium
CCGCCGCCAGGAAAATCAGCGGATGAATGCAGGCGCTGAAAAGCGGTGAACAGTTTGCCGGCATAGGCCGCGTCGAAACCGGCCCCGTTGTCCGCCACCATCAACACGCTCTCACCCAGAGAAGCGCCAGGCACCAGCGCCACCTTGATCCAGCCCTGTTCTTTTTTGGCGCTGAACTTCCAGGCGTTGTCCATCAGGCAGTCCACCGCCGTAACCAGCAGGTTTTTGTCGCCGAACACCGGCAGCGTCTGCGGGATCTCCAGCACCAGCTGACGCTGCGGCTCGCGCTTGCGCCAGTCCTCGATCAGCCGATGGCACAGCGGTGCCAGGTCCACCGGCTCGGGGTGGAGCATCACGCCCGGCAAATAGGCCAGCGTACGCAGGTCGTCAATGAGTTTGGCCAGTTGGCGGGTGCTGACGCGGATACGCGCGAGGTAATGACGACCCTGTTCGTCGAGCGCCACCGAATAACGCTCTGCCAGCACGGTGGCGAAGCCGCTGACCACATGCAGCGGCGCCTTGAGAAAATCGGACATCGCGTGTGTGAAGGTGTCGAGCTCTTCACGGCTGCGCTGCAGGTCGGTGCTGCATTGCACGATGCGCTGCGCCAGCGTGTCGTTAAGTTGCTGCAACCGGATGTCGGCAAAATGCCGGGCCCCCACGTCCACCACGCTGACCAGCACGACGGGTCGCGCAAACCATTGCACGCTGCTGCAAGCCAGCTCCACCAGCACCAGCTCGCCATTGACCTTGCGCTGTGTGCAGATCCGCATCTGCTGCTGGAAGTCAGCGGCCGGCAGGCTGGTCAGCCAGCGCTCCGCCTCGCCTTCAGGAAAAAAAGCCTCGACCTGCGGCATCGCTGCGGTGTCGGCCGGCAGGCCGTAAAAAGCAGCCGCTGCCTTGTTGAGCGCCAGCACATGCCGGGAATCGGCATCCAACAGCCACATGGCCTGGGTGTTGCCGTCAAAAAGACTGCGGTTGCACAACTCGCTGCCCTGCAGCAGCAGCAAAGCCTGGCGAGTGTCGCTGACATCGCGGAGGTTGACCACCGGGCCACGGGCATGCGGCCTGAGGCTGTACTCGATCCACTGGTCTTCGAACGCATCGTGAACAACAAAAACATGCGCAAAACCGCCTTGCAGGGCCTGCTCGGAAACGCTTCGGTGGTTTTGGGCAACCAGATCCGGGACGGCTTCCCAGAACTCCATGCCGGGCAGGCTGGCGCCGGACGAATGCATCAGCGCCTGCGCCTGGCTGTTGAGCGCCACGATTTTCCAGTCAGTGTCGAGCACGATGATGCCCTGGGTGGCCAGTTCCAGGCCGGCCTGAACCCCTTGGCCATCGGCCGCTTCGCTGCCGGCGGCAAAGGTGCTGCCCCAGGTCGGTCGAGGCCGGAGCGCTTGCAGCCACGCACGGAACACGGCCAGTGGAGACTGCACGGTAGCCGCTGTGCGCTAGCGCCTCAGCGCCACTTGCGGTTCGCCACCAGCAGTGCGGTCACGTAGCCGTGCAGCCAATCGAAGTTGATGGGTTTTTCCAGGTAATGCGAATTGGGTGGAAGCCCGCCGCGCTCTGCCACGGCCTGCATGGGCAAGCCGCTGATCACCAGGATTTGCATGGCCACCAATTGCTGGTTGCGCTTGAGCGCACGCAACATTTCCATGCCATCGACACCGGGCATGTTCAGGTCCGTGATCAGCAGGTCCGGCCGCATGGTGGCAATGTCCATCAGGGCTTCGAGCGCGGAGGGCATGAAACTGCAGTCCACCGCCATGTCCCACTCCTCGAAATGGGCCTTGTAGAGGTCGCGCGCGTCTTCGTCGTCTTCTACCACCAGCACACTCAAGCGGCTGCGTGGATCGGGGTCTGCGGGCGACAGTTGCGGGCTGTTTTTCTGCAGGTAGGCGTTGATGGCCCGCAGTGACAGCCGGCGGTGACCCCCCAGCGTTTTCCAGGCCTCAATTTCGCCCTTTTCAACCAGCGACTGCACGGTTGCGACCGACAAACCCAGCAGCTTGGCGGCATAGGTGGTGCCGCAGTAGTCGTCGCTGGAGAAATCATTGGCCGTGATGGCACTTTCAAAAGTCTGGGGTTCACGTGGCATAAGACTGACCCAAAAAAGATAGAAATTGCAATTTAATAGATTTGTTGAATTTAATCAATCGAATCGATTTTTATCAATTTAATTTTTTTCTGCGCTGCGCCTGCCGGTCGGGGGCGTCGACAGCGCAAATCCGCTCCCCGCGAGGACGGTTTTGCACGATTTGCAGGCGCATAGCCCAGCGATGGAGCCCGCAGGCCGTGTATCAAGACAGCGGCAGGACAGCGGGCAGGGTGAAAAAGAAAGTGGCGCCTTTGCCCGGCTCGGACTCTGCCCACACCCGGCCGCGATGGCGCCCAATAACCCGGCTGACCGTCGCCAGGCCCACGCCGGTCCCCGGGAACTCGCTGACTGCATGCAAGCGCTGAAAGGTGTTGAAAAGTTTGTCTGCATACGCCATGTCAAAGCCGGCGCCGTTGTCCTGGACAAAAAAGGCCGGTACACCGGCAACATCGGCCGCGTGCCCCACCTTGATCAGGGCTTGTGGCCGCTGCGAGGTAAATTTCCAGGCGTTGCCAATCAGGTTTTCCATCACCACGCGCAGCAGGCGCCCGTCGCCGCGCGTTTGCAAACCGTTTTCTATGCTGATGTCAGCCACGCGCTCGGGGTTGCGGCCCCGGCATTCCTCGGCGATCTCGCGCGCAAGCGCGCTCAGATCAACAGTTTCGTCGCGCAATTGCATGCGTGAAACCTGCGCGAGGGACAGCAGATCCTCGATCAATCGCCCCATCTGCGCAACGCCGGCCTGGATACGCGACAGGTAATGCTGCACTTTTTCAGGGGCGTTGCCGGCATCGAGCTGCTTGGCCAGCAGGCGGCTGAA
>JAZKIE010000345.1:0-2259 GCA_040385025.1 Pseudomonadota bacterium
GGCGCTGCGCTGCCGCCTTGCGCAGCAGCGGTGCCAGCGCCTGGGTCAGGAAAAAGGGCGTCTTGAGGTTGAGGTCCACCACCTTGTCCCAGCCGCTTTCAGGAAAGTCGTCAAACGGCGCGCCCCAGGCCGCGCCGGCGTTGTTGACCAGGATGTCGAGCTGGCTTTCATGCGTTGAAAATGCGGCAACCAGTCCGGCAATGCCTTCCGCCGTGGACACGTCGGCCGGCAGTGAGACGCAGTGGCCCTGGCTGGAGAGTTCCCTGGCGGTCTGGTCGCAGGCGGTGGCTTTGCGTGCCGAAATGTAAACGCGTGCGCCCTGCGCCAGAAAACCGGCGGCAATCATGCGGCCTATGCCACGCGAGCCACCCGTGATCAGCGCAGTGCGGCCCTGGAGGGAGAAAAGGTCTTTCATGGGTGTGTTCCTTGTCGTTGAAGGCCGGAGGACGGCCCGATGCGGCGCAGCTTAGCGCGGATGGCCGTGCCCCTGGGTCGCCTGCGTGTCTGGGGTTCGTGCGCGCGATTTTCCCAGCGCATGTTTAGAGTCAGGGTTGTAAGCGAATCAGGCCTGTGGCCCTTGTCCTGCTTGTGTAAGCAGCTATAAAAAGAGGAGCAAGTGGCGCCGGGGGACGACGCCCACGTGGACCAGCAAGCCCGGAATGCGGGTTTCTCCTACAACGCAGCCCCGACACTGCGTTAAGGTGGGTGTCCAGCAAGCGTTAAGGAGCCAGCATGCGATTGGATATCTACCGCCGTTCCGAATCGGGGCACCGTTATTCTTATTTGGCCGTGCCGGAGGGCAGGCTCATTCCCGAGGAGGCGACCAACACCGACTGGGAGACCGAAGCCCGCGGGCTGGAAGGCGGCGCCAAGGCCGAACAACTCGACAAATACGCGATTGCCGGGCTGGAGCAGCAGATCAGCGAAAAAGGTTATGCGATCACGAGTGTCAATGCGCGGGTAGACGCCGGCGACTGAGCCGGCTCAAGACTGGCCTTCCGCTGCGGCGGCAGCGCGCAGCTTGTCCTTTTTGCTCGGGCGTTTGCCCTTGATGCCGCCGGTGGAGGGCGCAGCGTTTTCTGCCGGCGCGCCGGGCGCGGTTTGCAGCGGCTCGAAGCCTTCCACCTGTTCCAGCGCCAGACTCACGCCCTGGCGTTTTTCGATCAGCCGGAAATGCGCTTCGGTGCCCGCGCTGACAAAACTGACCGCCAGGCCGCTTTCCCCGGCGCGCCCGGTTCGGCCGATGCGGTGGATGTAGTCCTGCGCTGAGCGCGGCAGGTCGTAATTGACCACCACCGGCAGTTGCGCAATGTCGATGCCGCGCGACGCCACGTCGGTGGCCACCACCACCTTGAGACGCGAGGCCTTGAAGTCGGCCAGCACCTGCGTGCGTTTGCCCTGGCTCAACTCGCCATGAAAGGGTTCGGCATAAATCCTGGCCTTGCGCAATTTGTCGGCCACAATTTCGGCGGCATGTTTGGTGGCGACAAAAACCAGCACCCGGCGCCAGGCGTTTTGCGTGATCAGGTGCCGCAGCAACTGGGTGCGCCGGCCGGGGTCCACCGCGATCGCGCGCTGGGTGATGTCCGGTTCGCCCTCGGGTTCGGCCGGCGCATCGATGTGCAGGGGATCACGCAGCAACTGGTTGGCCAGTGTCTGCACGGCAGGGGGAAAGGTCGCCGAGAAAAACAGGTTTTGCCGCTGCGCCGGCAGCAGCGCCAGGATGCGGTTCAATTCCTCGGAAAAGCCCAGGTCCAGCAGACGGTCAGCCTCGTCGAGCACCAGTGCCGCCACGCCAGAGAGCACCACCGCGTTGTGGTCAGCCAGGTCCAGCAGCCGGCCTGGCGTGGCCACCACGATGTCCGCGCCACCGCGTAAATTCATCATCTGCGGGTTGATGGACACGCCGCCGAACACGACGGCGATCTTGAGCGCTTGTGGAAGGTGTTGACCCAGGCTGCGGATCTCTTCGCCGACCTGCGCGGCCAGTTCGCGCGTCGGCACCAGTACCAGCAGGCGCACACGGCGCGGCTTCTCGCTGGGCCGCTGCTGCAGCAACTGCAGCAGCGGCAGCGCAAAGGCGGCGGTTTTGCCCGAACCGGTCTGCGCCGAGGCCAGCACATCGCGGCCTTGCAGCACCGCTGGAATGGCGGCCGCCTGGATCGCGGTGGGGGCGAGGTAAGCCCGGGCGCTGACGGCGCGCAGCAGGGCGGGGGACAAGCCCAGGGAGGTAAATGGCATGAACAGGGCTTTGTGAGG
>JAZKIE010000346.1:0-2881 GCA_040385025.1 Pseudomonadota bacterium
CACCGCGACCAGATGGTGGGTCCCTGGCAGGTGCCGGTGGCCGATTGCGCCGTGACCCTGGCCGATTACGCCGGTTTTGCCGGTGAAGCCATGAGCATGGGCGAACGCACGCCGCTGGCCGCCGTCAACGCCGCCGCCTCCGGTCGCATGGCCGTCGCCGAAGCCATCACCAATTTGCTGGCCGCGCCGATTGAGTTGCCGCGTGTCAAGCTGTCGGCCAACTGGATGGCCGCCTGCGGCGAACCCGGCCAGGACGCCGCGCTGTATGAAACCGTGAAAGCCGTCGGCATGGAACTGTGCCCCGCGCTGGGTGTGTCGATCCCGGTCGGCAAGGATTCGCTGTCCATGCGCACGGTCTGGAGCGACGATGGCGCGAGCAAAAAAGTCACCTCGCCGGTCTCGCTGATCGTCAGCGCCTTTGCAACTTTGCCCGATGTTCGCGGCACACTCACGCCGCAGTTGAACGCCGAAGAAGCCGACACCACGCTGATCCTGATCGACCTGGGCAAAGGCCAGAACCGCATGGGCGGCTCCATCCTGGCGCAGACGCTCGCGCTGGAGGACGGCGCCGTGCCCGATCTCGACGAAGCGCAAGACCTGGTGAACCTGGTCAACGCGATCAATGCGCTGCGCGGCCAGGGCCGCCTGCTGGCCTACCACGACCGCAGCGACGGCGGTTTGTTCGCCACCGCCTGCGAAATGGCTTTTGCCGGCCATGTGGGTGTCTCCCTCAACATCGACATGTTGCTGCTCGAAGGCGACGGCATCTCCGACAGCCGCATGGACAGCGGTGACAGCAAGAACTGGGCGTCACAGGTTGGCGCGCGCCGTGAGGAACTGACGCTCAAGGCGCTGTTTAACGAGGAAATCGGCGCCGTGATCCAGGTGCGGACCGAGGTGCGCAACGAGGTCATGCAGACCCTGCGTGAGCATGGCCTGTCGAAGTTCAGCCATTTCATCGGCAAGACGCGCCCGCAACATGCCTCGCTGGAAGTCGGCAAGGGCGAGGTCCAGGTCTGGCGCGACACCAAAGCCGTGTTTATCGCCAAGCTGCAGGACCTGCACCAGGTCTGGGACAGCGTGAGCTGGAAGATCAACCAGCAGCGCGACAACCCGGCTTGCGCCGACCAGGAGCATGCGGCGGCTGGGGACCCGCTGGACCCGGGTTTGCACGTGCATTGGGCATCAAATCAGGCTCCAGCCCTTTCCCAAGCTGCGCCAGCAGCTATAAAATCAATAGCAAATCCGGCACTGATGTTGTCGCGTCCCAGGGTCGCGGTGCTGCGCGAGCAGGGCGTCAACTCGCACATCGAGATGGCCTACGCCTTCACCCAGGCCGGTTTCGAGGCCTTTGACGTGCACATGACCGACCTGCAGACCGGCCGTGCGCAACTGGCCGACTTCACGGGCATCGTCGCGTGCGGCGGCTTCAGCTACGGCGACACCCTGGGCGCCGGCATAGGCTGGGCCCGCTCCATCACCTTCAACCCGGCCCTGTCAGCGCAGTTCCAGGCTTTCTTTGCACGCCCCGACACCTTCGGTCTGGGCGTGTGCAACGGCTGCCAGATGTTTGCCGAACTGGCCGACGTCATTCCGGGCGCCCAGGCCTGGCCGCGTTTCACCACCAACCGCAGCGAACGTTTCGAGGCGCGGCTGAGCCAGGTGGAAGTGCTGGATTCACCGAGCTTGTTTTTTGCAGGCATGGCGGGTCACCGCCTGCCGATTGCCGTGGCGCACGGTGAGGGTTACGCCAATTTTGCGCACCGGGGCGATGCAGCCAAGGCGATTGCCGCCATGCGTTTCACCGACAACCATGGCCAGCCGACCGAAGCCTACCCGGCCAACCCGAACGGCAGTGCCGGTGGCCTGACGGCAGTGACCACCGCAGACGGTCGCTTCACAGCCATGATGCCGCACCCCGAACGCGTGTTCCGCAACATCCAGATGAGCTGGACGCCGCTGGACAGCAGCGCGCCCAGCCCATGGATGCAACTCTGGCACAACGCGCGCCGCTGGGTGGGATGATGGCCGGAATGAGTTAGCATGCTACTCATTTCAGGCCATTTAAACCAGGGGCGATCAACGATGAAGCAATATTTACTGGGCGTGCTTGTGGGGCTGGGCGCTGCCCTCATCGGTATTGGGGCCAAGGCCCAGACCTACCCGGTCAAACCTGTGCGCCTGGTCGTGCCGTTTCCGGCCGGGGGCGCCACCGATATCCTGGCGCGCACCATCAGCCAGAAGGCATCGGAAAAACTGGGCCAGCAAATTGTCATCGACAACCGGCCCGGCGCGGGGGGCACCATCGGCTCCGACCATGTGGCCAAGTCCGCACCGGACGGCTACACCTTGCTGATTGCCACCGGCAGCACACATTCGATCGGCCCCATCATCAATCCGAAGATTCCGTACAACGTCGAGCGGGATTTTGTGCCGGTGGTGTATGTGGCCCAAACCAGCAGTGTGCTGGTGGTGCCGGCCAGCCTGCCGGTGAAGAACCTGGCCGAGTTCATTGCCCTGGCCAAGTCCAAGCCCGGCCAGCTCAATTACGGCTCCAGCGGCAACGGCACCAACAGCCACCTCAGCGGCGAGTTGTTCAAGGCGCAGGCCGGCGTGTTCATCACCCACATTCCTTACCGTGGCACGGGACTGGTCTTCAATGACATGATGTCCGGCCAGGTCCACATGCTGATGGACAACTATGTGACCTCCCAGAGCAACATCAAGGAGGGCAAGCTGCGCGTGCTGGGTGTGACCACGCCGCAGCGCGTGCCTTTCCTGCCCGATGTGCCCACGCTGTCCGAGCAGGGCCTCAAGGGTTTCGACGTGAGCAACTGGTTTGGCATCTATGCGCCCAAGGGCGCGGGCGCCGACATCGTCA
>JAZKIE010000346.1:2981-8437 GCA_040385025.1 Pseudomonadota bacterium
GCGCGCAGGCCATCGATGGCTTCCTGCGAAAAATTCCATTCAACAGCAACCGTGTGGTTGTCGTCCATCACACGCCAGCGCGGCGCGTCGCTGGCGGCCTGCGGGTTCTGGCCGTAATCGGCGATGCGGCTGGTGACCTGCAGGTGGCCCTGCGCCTGCATGGAGCCACCCATCAGCCCGAAACTCATGAGGGGCACACCCTCGCGGCTCAAAAAGCCGGGAATGATGGTGTGAAAAGGCCGCTTGCCCGGTGCCACCTGGTTGGGGTGGCCGTTCTTGAGGGTAAAGCCCCAGCCCCGGTTGTGCAGGGCGATGCCGGTGTTGGGCACCACCACGCCGGAGCCAAAACCCTTGAAGTTGGACTGGATGAACGACACCATCATGCCGCGCTCGTCGGCTGCCGTCAGATAGACCGTGCCGCCGCTGTGCGGGGAGCCGGCACGTGCCGGTGCGGCGCGGTCGGGGTTGATGAGTTTGGCGCGCGCGGCCAGGTAGGGGCTACTCAGCAAATCGGCAGCGGACACGGTGTGCATCGCATCGGGGTCGGCAACAAACTCCTGCAGGTCGGCAAATGCCAGCTTCATGGCCTCGATCTGCAGGTGCTGCGACAGTGCCGAGTCAAGGCCGGCCGCCTTCAGGTCAAAGTGCTGCAGCATGCCGAGTGCCATGAGGGCGCCTATGCCCTGGCCGTTGGGACCGATCTCATGCAGCGTGAGCTCGCGGTAGCGCATTGAAATCGGCTCCACCCACTCGGCCTGGTGCGCGGCCAGGTCGGCTTCGTCGATCAATCCGCCGGTGTTGCGCGCGTGGTCGGCAATGGCTTTGGCCAGCTCGCCCCGGTAGAAGTCGTCGCCCTTGCTGGCGGCAATACGCTCCAGGGTGCGCGCCTGACCAGGGCAAATGAACTGCTCACCCGGCAGCGGTGCGCGTCCGTCGGGGGCGAAGGCTTCGCGGTAGCCGGGCTGCGGCAGCAACTCTGCCACTTGCGCCTGCCACTGCCGGTGCACGGTGGGCGACACCATGTAGCCGTGGCGGGCGTAACGCAGCGCCGGCTCGAACAGTTCGGCAAAAGGCACACTGCCGAAGCGGTCTGACAGCGCGCGCCAGGCCGAGACTGTGCCCGGCACGGTGACCGAGTCCCAGCCGCGTGGCGGCATGGCCGCATAGCGCGAAAAATGCTCCTGCGTCCACCGGCGTGGCGCGCGCCCGGAGGCATTGAGGCCAAACATGCGCTGGCCGTCCCAGATGATGGCAAAGGCATCGCCGCCTATGCCGTTCATGCAGGGCTCCACCACCGTCAGCGTGATGGCTGTGGCCAGCGCGGCATCCACCGCATTGCCGCCGCGCGCCAGCATCAGCAGCCCGGCGGCGGACGCCAGCGGTTGCGAGGTGCTGACCACGTTGCGCGCGAGCAGCGGCATGCGCTGCGAGGTGTAGGGAAAGTCCCAGAAAGCGGAAGCGTCAGAGGTCATGTGAGGCAGATGGAAAAAAAGTGGCGGGCGACCAAAAAACAGCCGGCCCGCACTGGCCGGGCCGGCCCCCATTCATACCTGGGGGAGGGGTGTTCGCAGGGTGAGGGCGCTTTAGCGCTGAGGGCCGGCGACCGCCGCGCCCTCAATGCCGTGCCGCTGCAGGGCGGCGGCCACAAAGCCCGAAGCCTTCATCTCCTCGATGAAAGCTTCCACGTATTTCGCTGCCGCATCGCGGCCTTTGGGCAGGCCCATGGCCTGGTTGATCACCATGAAGCGGCCCGGCAGCAGGCGCACGCCGCCCACGCGTTTGGCATCGGCCTCCAGTTGCTGTTTCACGCCGGCCGCCACCTCCAGGCCCTGCGCGAGAAAGACGTCGGTCACGGCCGGTGAGGTCGGCGCCTTCACCAGCCTGGCGTTTTTCAGCTCCCGCGTCAGGTACAGGTCGTAGGCACTGGCGTTGCCCACCACAATCCGCACGCCCGGCCTGTCCACGTCCTCGTTGCGCGTGAGGGGCGAGGCATTTTTCACCAGGTAAGCGCCTTCGATCACCACATAAGGCGCGGTCTGGTACATGCCGGCACCGCGCACCGGATCGATGGCGACAAAACCGATGTCGACCTGCGCCTTGGTGACAGCGTCCACCGAGAAGCCGGCGGACGTAAAGGTGACCAGCTCCACCGGCACGCCGATGCGCCGGCCCAGCTCATTGGCCAGGTCGACCGACACGCCGCGTGGCGTACCGTCGGCATTGCGCAAAGCGAGGATGGGGTTGCCGAAGTTGATGGCGGCGCGCAGCTTGCCGGTCGGTGCCAGCTCGGCGACGGGGGCCGGAGAAGAGGTGGCGCAGGCTGCGAGCGTGGCGACCAGTCCCAGACAGAGGAGGGGGCGGAGAAGGTAGTTCATCGGAAGTCGAATTTCTGGCCTGGCTCGGTGCGCAGCAGGCGGGTGGCGAGGGGGAGGGTCTGGAACATGGTGCTCTCCTGGCTTGGTTTGGTTGGTATGCCACCTATTGGAGCGGCTGCCGCCCCATTCGTCAATCGGGAACTCGCGCAGTTGCCACCTGGCAGCCATAAAAAAACGCGGCCGGAGCCGCGTTTTCGGGGAAGCCAGGCGAACACGCGCCCTCATGCTCACTCGACCTTGGCCTTGTCACGCAGGCCTTGCTGGAAGGCCGCCAGTTTCTGCTGCTGCATCTGCTGGGCGATTTGAGGCTTGAGTTCTTCAAATGGCGGCAATTTGGCGGTGCGGATGTCATCGACACGGATGACGTGGTAGCCGAACTGGGTTTTCACCGGTGTCTCGGTCAGCTGGCCCTTGTTGAGCTTGACCATGGCCTCGGCAAATTCGGGCACATAGCTGCTCGGGTTGGCCCAGTCCAGGTCACCGCCGTTGGCGCCGGAGCCGGGGTCCTTGGACTGCTTCTTGGCGATGTCCTCAAACTTGCCGCCTCTTTTCAGGCTGGCAACGATGGCCTTGGCTTCGTCTTCCTTTTCAACCAGGATGTGGCGCGCCTTGTATTCCTTGCCGCCGTTGGCCGCGACAAACTTGTCGTACTCGCCCTTGAGATCGGCATCGGTCACCGGGTTTTTCTTCTGGTAGTCGGCAAACAGCTCGCGGATCAGGATGGCCTGGCGTGCCAGTTCCATCTGGGTCTTGAAGTCGTCGGTGGACGACAGGCCGAGTTTCTCGGCTTCCTGCATGAAGACTTCGCGGGCAATCACTTCCTCGCGGATCTGGCCCTGCATCTCGGGCGTGACCGGGCGGCCGGACCGCGACAGTTGCAGTGCCAGCGCATCGACGCGGGCCTTGGGCACGGCCTTGCCGTTGACGATGGCGACGTTCTGCGCAAAGGCGCTGCCCGCACCGACAGTCATCAGGGCGCTCAGGGCGCCGGCAAATAAAAGGTGTTTTTTCATGAGTTTCCTTGGGTAATCGGATGGGTTGTCGCAGCCCGCGCGGCGGGTGGCGAAAAGTCAGGGGGTTTCGATGATCTCGATGGCCAGTGCGTGCAGGCCCTCATCAATGAAATTTTGCATTGCATCATACACAAGCCGATGGCGTGCCACGCGGCTTTTGCCGGCAAAGGCGGGGCTGGCAATACGCACCCGAAAATGACTGCCAAAGCCCTGCGCATTGGCGCCGGCATGGCCGGCGTGCAAAGCACTTTCGTCGATCACTTCCAGGTGGGTGGGACTCAGGCGGGCGCGCAATTGCTCCTCGATACGAAGGGCATGAACCGGTTGCGGTGCGACGGACAGGGTCATGGATCAGGCCTTGACGTGTTTGTTCAGGAACACAGCCTGCGCCATGACAAACACCAGCATCAGACCCAGACCGCCGAACAGTTTGAAGTTGACCCAGGTTGCCGTCGAAAAGCTGAAGGCCACCCACAGGTTGAGCAGGCCCATGAGCGCGAAAAAAGCGATCCAGCTGTAGTTGACCTTACGCCACACCTCATCGGGCAGGCTGAGCTGCGAGCCCATCAGTTTCTGGATGCCATTTTTCCTGAACACCAGTTGACCGACCAGCAGCGCGCTGCCCATGACCCAATACAGCACGGTGGGTTTCCATTTGATGAAAGCCTCGCTGTGGAAATAAATCGTGGCGCCGCCCAGCAGCGTCACCAGCCCAAGGCTGACCCACAGCATGGTGTCTATCTTGCGGCCGCGTGCGACCAGCCAGAGGATCTGGGCCAAGGTCGCCAGGATCACCACCACGGTGGCCAGCAGAACCGGCGCCTCGGCGGTGCCGACCACGCCGCCCGACACCATGAAGCCCAGCCACTCGGTGGCGGTACGCGCCGCCCATTCGGTGTTGCCTTCGGCGTACTTGAACATGCCGAAGAACAGGATGATGGGGAGGAAGTCGAAGAGAATTTTCATGGACAGATTATCGGGGGGCTAACAAACTATGACTTGGGCGAAAAATCGAGCGACGCCGAGTTCATGCAATAACGCAAACCGGTGTCGGTGGGTCCGTCGGGAAAAACATGGCCCAGATGCGCGCCACACTGGCTGCACACGGTTTCGGTGCGGGTCATGCCATGGCTGCGGTCCACAATGTCAGTGATGGCGCCGGGCACAGCCAGGGAAAAACTGGGCCAGCCGCATCCGGCATCGAACTTGGTGCTGGCGTCGAACAGCTCATTGCCGCAACAAATGCAATGGTAGCTGCCGTCGGCCCACACCGACTCATATTTGCCGGTGAAGGGGCGCTCGGTGGCGGCGTGCCGCGTGACTTCAAAGGCACCCCGCTCCGCGCCTTTTTCTGCCAGCAGGGCTTTCCACTCGGCGTCTGTTTTCTGGATTTTCACGGTCATGGCTCTACCTTTTGAAATGGTCTTTAATCTTGCTTACGAACTGCAGCTGATTTCAATGGATGAGGCCCAGTCGGGCGGGAAACCTGCGAAAGCTTCGTGGCCTGGATGTTCTGCAAATGGGGCCTGCAGCAGCATCAGCAAGGTATGGACTCCGGAAAAGTCCTGAAGTTTCGCGGCCCGAATGGCCTGTTCCCCCAGGTGGTTGCGCAGTACGTACTTGGGGTTGGTTTTAAGCATCAAATCAGCCCGCAGCCCTTGATCCACGGACCCAAGGCGCTCTGAATACTGTAGCGCCCAGGCATCAAAGCCAGGCCGGTCCAGGAACAGATCGCGCACGGCATCGTTGCTGCCTCCGGGCGTGAAACTGCCCAGCCGGCGCCAGAAAATGGGGTAATCCACCTTGTCGGCGGCCAGCAGTTTGAAGATACCTTCGATCAGCGCCTTGTCTTCGGGTAACGCGTCGGGCAGGCCCAGCTTGGCGCGCATGCGGCCTTCCAGCGCCGAGGGAAACACTGTCTTGTAGGACTCCAGGGCGGCCAGCGCCTGTTCCTGCCCGTCCATCAGCGGCAGCAGCGCCTGGCCCAGGCAGAACAGGTTCCAGTAAGCGATATTGGGCTGCTTGTTGTAGGCGTAGCGGCCCTGGGTGTCGGAGTGGTTGCAGATGT
>JAZKIE010000347.1:0-2585 GCA_040385025.1 Pseudomonadota bacterium
TGCTGTCCTTCAGCACCCATGCCGTGCTCAAGCTGCTGCGCGTCGACACCACCGGCGACCGCACCGTGACCGATGAGGAAATTGCAGCCAGCCTGGAAGAAGGCCTGGACGCCGGCCTGATCGAGGAACACGAACACCAGATGGTGCAGAACGTGTTTTTGCTCGACGACCGGCTGCTCACGTCCTTGATGCTGCCGCGCTCGGATATTGAATGGTTAGACGCCAGCGATACCGTGGCCCAGGCGATTGCCAAGGCCGGCGCCACCGGACATTCTTGGTACCCGGTATGCCGCGGCAGCCTCGACGATGTGGTGGGGGTGGTCAATGTTGCCAAGCTGCTGGCCCTGCGTGGCCAGATCCAGCCCGTGGGGGAAAGCACCGGCACCGGCAGCACGCCGACCCTGGCCGACCGCATTGATGTTTACGCGATTCCTGCAGTTTTTGTGCCCGAAACCCTGACCGGTATGGAGTTGCTGGAGCAGTTTCGCAAGCGCTCCACCCGCATCGTGTTTGTGGTGGATGAATACGGCGTGGTGCAGGGCTTGATGACGCCTATGGACATGTTGGAGGCGATTACCGGCGAGTTGCAGCCCGGCGCCCAGGTCGACGCCTGGGCCACCCAGCGGCCCGACGGCAGCTGGCTGATTGACGGCGTGATGCCGGTGTCCGAGTTGAAGGCCAGGCTGGACATCAAGGACCTGCCCGACGAGGACAGGGGGCGCTACAACACCGTGGCCGGCTTGCTGCAAAGTGTGTCGGGGCGGCTGCTGGCGGTCGGTGAGCGCGTCGAGGCGGCGCATTGGCGTTTTGAAGTGCTGGACCTGGACGGCAAACGCATCGACAAGGTGCTGGCCAGCGCCATCCCCGACGCGCGGCCATCAAAAAACGAGTCGGCTTAAAACCAGGCGACTTAAGGCCGGCTGGTGGGGCTGGCCGGCTTGACCGCCGGTGCCACGGTGATCAGCACCTCGTTGCCGCCGCCAAAACCTGAGCCCTGCATCTGCACCGTGGCGATGCGTTCTGCCTTGGTGAAGGTCAGCAGGCTGAGTTTTGAAAAAGAGCTTGAAGTCAGTGTCCAGCCGGCACCGGGCATGCTGTCACGGAACCAGGCAAAGACCGACTGCGGCTCGCCGGCCACCGTCAGGCTCAGGCGTCCTGTCCAGTTGCTGCCCGTGCCCATCACCAGCGTGTCCTGTTGTTTGATCACCGCACCTTGCGGCAGCGGCACGTCGCCCGCCAGTTGTTTCGCGGTGTTGCCACTGACCGTGCTGTCATTGGCAATCGGCGCATTGCCCAGGGTGTTGCAGCCCAGCATCAGGCAAGCGGTGGACAACACGAGCAGGGTTTTGATGGCGGTCATGGCTTGAACCTCTCTGGGAGCAACAGCGCCTGCGGCGGGCTGCTTCAGGCAGCGCGATTGTAGCGGTGGCGCTGTGCACTGCCCAGCCTTCGGCACGCCCCTGCAGACGCTGTATCCTGAAGCCGTCCGACTTTTTCCGAGGAGCTCCCATGCCCAGCATCCGCCGTTTTGTCCTGACCCTGTTCATGCTTGCTGCGGTGGCCTGTTCATGGCTCGCGCCGCTGGATGCGCCGGCAATGGCGCAGGTGGACGCCGGCCTGAAACGCGCCCTGGTCAGTTTTGCCACGGCACGCGCCCTCAATGCCGTGATCTCGGTGGCGCAGGGCACGGCGCTGTCGGTGCAGCCGATGGGCGTGGGTGTCACGCTCACGCCGGGCCAGTTGCTGGACCCGGTCAACGACCTGGTGGAAAAGTTTTCGACACTGATGCTGGCGGCCAGTGTGGCCTTCGGTGTGCAGAAAGCGCTGATCGCCATGGGCGGCTACTGGCTGATCTCGCTGGCGCTGACGGTCGTGGCGCTGGGCTGGGCGGCGATGCATTTCAGGCGGCAGGCGCCGCCAGCCGGCTTGTCCCGCGTGCTGGTGATTTTGCTGATGCTGCGTTTTGCGGTTCCCGTGGTCACCTTGGGCACCGACATGTTGTGGCAAAAATTTCTGGCACCTG
This sequence comes from Pseudomonadota bacterium, assembly GCA_040385025.1. Taxonomy (GTDB): domain Bacteria; phylum Pseudomonadota; class Gammaproteobacteria; order Burkholderiales; family Burkholderiaceae_C; genus Polaromonas. Next base: position 2,024 of record JAZKIE010000347.1, read on the forward strand.
ACTACGCAGCCAGCCAGTTGCAGATCGACACCTCCTCCACCCAGGCCGCCCGGCTCGACCCGCCCGGGGCGGCACCCGACACCCCCGGCGTGCTCGACCGGATGAAAGGCTGGCTGTCCGGCACGGCCGATGTGAAGGCTCGCTTTGAAGCCCTGAAGCTGGCGGCCGAGCAGGCGACCGAACACATCATCCGGCTGATCGTGATCTTTTTGCTACAGACCTTGGTGATTCCCTTGCTCTTGCTCTGGGCGTTGTATGCTCTGGCCAGAGGCGTGTTTGAGCGGACCGGGCGCTGGCCCGAACCCGTACTGCGAAGCCCGTGAATCAGGACGAGGCAGGTGGGCACCTTAAGATGGGTGCTTCTTTGATCTGGAAAAAGGCCTATGCCCAATATAGCAAGCGTTTTAAAAGAAGAAATCGCCCGCGTTGCCCGCAAGGAAGGACGCGCCGAAACCCAGCAACTCAAAAAATCCTCGGCCCACTTCCGGTCGGACATCGCCGCGCTGAAGCGCCGCATCGCCGCGCTGGAACAACTGGTCGCCCGCCTCGGCAAAGCTGCCGG
>JAZKIE010000347.1:2685-4665 GCA_040385025.1 Pseudomonadota bacterium
GCCGCCGAGGTGGCGTATGACGACCTGACCCGTACGCTTGCCCATACCTTCAATGTCCCCATCGCCATGGTGAACCTGCTGGACGCGGATCGCGACTGGTTCAAGGCCTGTATTGGTGTGTCCCTCATGGAGTCACCGGCCGAGACCTCGTTTTGCGAAATCTTTTTTCATTGCGATGATGATTTGCTGGTGATCCCGGACACCACTGCAGACCCGGTGTTTGCCACGCATCCGCTGGTGGTGGGCGCGCCTTTCATCCGCTTCTACGCATCCGCGCGGCTGGCCTTCGAGGGGCATACCGTCGGCACGCTGTGCATTTATGACGTCCAGCCCAAGCAGGTGTCTGCCGAACAGGTGGAAACCTTGAGGGTTTTGCGTCTGGCGACCATGGAAGCATTGGCCCAGCGCACGCGCGCTGCTTGAGCTGAGGTTTTTCAGCAAGGGCGATCTGGTACCCGCGCAAGCGCTTTACTGCGAGAACCTTTCACTTTTTTGCGCCTCAGGGTGGTGCGCGCGACCGATGCAGTAAGCGATCAGGTCGCCCAATTCCGTGGATTTGTCAAAAACCGCATTGGCGCCCAGCAGGCGGCAATGGGTCAGCAAGGATGACGTCGGGTAATTGGTCATGACCAGCACATCCTGTGCCTGCGGGCGCTTGCGGCAATGCCGCAATACGCCGGCCCCCGTGCCTTCCCGCAGATAAAGGTCCACCAATGCAATGTCCCAGCCGGCTGGATTGCGTTCGAACCATTCCCTGGCTTCAGTTTCAGTTTCCGCGAACCCGACCCAGTCGATGCTCAACTCTTCGGACAAGGTCATTACCAAATGCTTGCGCATCAAGTCGTTGTCTTCTACCAAATAAACCCTCAGAGCCAAGGTGTTCCCCTCCGGTAGCCCGTCTGTGTCCATTGCGGGCCATTTTCCAACTCGCGTCAGCGTACCGGGGGCATGAGTGCCGCCTTGTAGGCCAGCTGCCTAACTTGTGTCGGACGGCGCTTACGGCTTGATCTGGCAAGGGGTGGCTTGCGTTAAGCTGCCCGCCATGGATTCACTGACACAGATTGCACTTGGCTCCGCCGTGGGCGTGGCCGTCATGGGCCGGCGCACCGCCGTGTGGAAGGCCGCCTTGTGGGGCGCTGTCGGCGGCACACTGCCGGATCTCGACGCCTTCATCAACCACGGCAACGCGGTGCTCAACATGACGCTGCACCGCGCCGAAAGCCACGCGCTGTTCTGGCTCACGCTGCTTGCGCCACTTCTGGCCTGGCTTGTCTCGCGCATTCACGGTGAGGCGGCGCTGTTCAAGCGCTGGTGGCTGGCGCTCTGGCTGGTGCTGATCACGCATCCGCTGCTCGACGTGATGACGGTCTACGGCACGCAACTGCTGCTGCCTTTCACGAACTACCCGTATGGCGTCGGCAGCGTCTTCATCATTGACCCGCTGTACACCGTGCCGCTGATCGTCGGTGTGCTGGCGGCGCTGCGGCTGAAGAATGTGCGCGGCCTGCGCTGGAATGCGGTGGGCCTGGTGCTCAGCACCTTGTACCTGGGTTGGAGCGTGGTCGCGCAACAGCAGGCCACGCAGGTGGCGCGCGCTTCGCTACAAGCCGAAGGCATCGCCGCCACGCAACTGCTGGTGACACCCGCACCGTTCAACACACTGCTCTGGCGGCTGGTGGCGATGACGCCAACGCAGTACCTTGAAGGCCACTATTCGCTGCTCGACAAATCACCGCGCATCATCTGGACCGCTTACGACCGCGGCGCAGCGCTGGCCACGCAACACGCGCGGGACCCGTATGTCGCACGCATCGCCGCCTTCAGCCACGGCTTTTACCGGGTGTCGGAAACAAATGGCCACCTGTTCGTGACCGACCTGCGCATGGGGCAGGAGCCGACTTACACCTTCAACTTTGACCTGGGTACATCAGCAGACCGCGCCGGCCCGGCGTATGTGCCGCTGCTTAAAAGTGCGCGCCC
>JAZKIE010000348.1:0-5034 GCA_040385025.1 Pseudomonadota bacterium
ATGCGGCTGATGTTGCGCCCGAAAATGTTGTAGGCCAGCACGGCCGGAATCGCCACCGCCAGGCCAGCGGCGGTCATGATCAGCGCCTCGCCAACCGGGCCGGACACCTTGTCGATGGTGATCTGGCCGGCGGCCGCAATGCCCACCAGCGCATGGTAAATACCCCAGACCGTGCCCAACAGGCCGACAAAGGGCGCGGTGGAGCCGACGGTGGCCAGCAGCACCTGGCCGTATTGCAGGCGGTGCAGCACCGCGTGCAGCGCATCACGCAGCACACGGGTGAGCTGTTGGGACCGGTCGCCGGCTGAGGCCAGTGTGCCGGGGGACTGCAGCCCGGTGGCGGCGATCAGGGGCAGCACCAGCGACTCGCGGTCGAAGGCGGCCACTTTTTGCTGCGCATCAGCCATCGCGGACGACTGCCAGAACACCGCCGTGCTGCGGGCCACATCGCCACTGGCCCGCCTGAGCAGCCAGGCTTTCCAGGCGATGACCACCCAGCTGGCCACCGACATGAGCAGCAGCAATGCCGCCACCAGGCCGGTCACGGCGTCGCCCTGGGTGATCAGCGCGAGCAAATTCATCAGCGCATCACTTCAGATTCAGCACGTCGAACATGTCGAACAAACCGGCCCGCTGGCCCGCGAGAAAACGCGCGGCCCGCAGGCTGCCCTGGGCGTAGGTGGCCCGGCTGGAAGATTTGTGGGTGATTTCGATGCGTTCGCCGGTGCCGGCAAACAGCACGGTGTGGTCGCCGACGATGTCGCCGCCACGGATGGTGGCAAAACCGATGGACGACGGGTCGCGCTCGCCGGTCACGCCTTCGCGGGCATACACCGCGCAGTCCTTGAGGTCGCGGCCCAGCGCGCCGGCAATCACCTCGCCCATCTTGAGCGCGGTGCCCGACGGTGCATCGACCTTGTGGCGGTGGTGCGCCTCGATGATCTCGATGTCGTAACCAGTGTTCAGGGCCTGGGCGGCCATCTCCAGCAGCTTGAGCGTGACATTGACGCCGACACTCATGTTGGGCGCCATGACGATGGCGATGTCTTTGGCGGCAGCGGCGATCTCGGCCTTTTGCGCTTCGGAAAAGCCGGTGGTGCCGATGACCAGCTTGACGCCGAGTTCGCGGCACACAGCCAGGTGCGCCATGGTGCCTTCGGGCCGGGTGAAGTCGATCAGCACGTGCGCGCCGGCCAGGCCGGCGGCCAGGTCGGCGGTGATGGTGACGCCGCTGGCATGGCCCAGAAAGGCCGCAGCGTCCTTGCCCAGGCCGGGGCTGGCGGTCACGTCGAGGGCGCCAGTCAACTGGCAGTCGCCGCTGGCACGCACGGCTTCGACCAGCATCTGGCCCATGCGGCCACCGGCGCCGGCAACCGCAATGTGGTGGCGGGGGACGCTGTCGGCCGGACTCACCGCGTCGGGCTTTCCAGCGGCGGGTAGCTGGCGGTCGGTGGCGCCATCGGTGCCGGTGGCGTCACGGGTTGGGCGCTCGTGCTGGCCGGCTTCTTCTCAGCGGCCTTGAGCTGCTCGTCGGTCAGTTCCAGCACCGGCACTTTGCCGAGCTTGCGGCGGGAGTCGAGCCTGGAGACAAATTCGGACTCGCTCGGCATGGCATCACCCTCGAAGCGTTCCAGCACATCGTTCTTGAAAAACACCGTGAGCTTGAGCGCCTGCGGCTCGACGTTCTGGCGCTTCAGCGTAAATACATAGTCCCAGCGATCCGCATGAAAGACGCTGGTCAGCAAGGGAGTGCCCAGCACCTCTCGCACCTGCGCGCGGAGCATGCCCGGCTTGAGCAGTTCGACCTGCTCCTTGGACACAAAATTGCCCTGGACGATCTCTATCTTGTAGGGCGTGATCCAGTTGACGGGGTTGATCTTGCTTTCGCTGAGCCCGCTGGTCATGCCCTTGATGCTGCCGCAAGCGGCCAGCACACCACACGCCAGAACGGTAAGAACAGTTTGGATGCCGTGACGATTTTTTGCAGACATGGGGTTGGGTGTAGCGATATGATTGATCATTGTAGCGGCAGGGTGTTCGCACCTCATGGGCGCCCGTCAGCCCGCCGGGCCAGCGCCATGCCTTCCTGACTTGACCCCGCTTTTGCCCGCTTTTGCCCACCTTTCTCCGGGATACCGCCATGAGCAATATCGACGAACTCAAAAACACCGGCCTGAAAGCCACGCTGCCGCGCCTGAAGATCCTGGAGATTTTTCAGGCGGGCAAGCAGCGCCACATGACGGCGGAAGATGTTTTCAGGGTGCTGCTGGAAGACCGCTCCGACATCGGGCTGGCCACGGTGTACCGGGTGCTCACGCAATTCGAGCAGGCGGGCCTGCTCAACCGCAGCAACTTCGAGTCCGGCAAGGCGGTTTATGAAATCAACGAAGGCCAGCACCACGACCATCTGGTGTGCCTCGATTGCGGCAAGGTCGAAGAGTTCTACGACGCCGAAATCGAAAAACGCCAACATGCGGTCGCCAAGGCCAAAGGGTTTGCGATTGCCGACCACTCGCTGTCCATATACGCCAATTGCACCAAGGACAAGTGCCCCAACCGCCCGCTCACCCCGCGGCACGCGCACCACAACCACAACTGAGCCAGGCCGGGCATCGGGCTTGTCGGGAAACTCAAGTCAAAAGAGGCGCTGGCCCTCTGTTGACGGGCGTCAACAGCTATTAATAATATAGCGTCCGAAGCGCTCTAGCCACCGCGCTCCATCGCCTGGCGGTGCCGCTCGACAAACTCCTGGTAGGTGTCGATGCCGCGCAGTTGCAGGATCACGTTGCGCACAGCGGCCTCGACCAGCACGGCAATATTGCGGCCCGCTACCACCTGAATCACCACCTTGCGCACCGGAATACCGAGCACGTCCTGCGTCAGCGGCTCGTAGGGGATGCGCTCATACTCACGCTCCAGCGTCTCGCGCCGGACCAGGTGAACGATCAGCTTGAGCCGCATCTTGCGGCGCACCGCTGTCTCGCCAAAAATCGCCTTGATGTCGAGCAGGCCGATGCCGCGCACCTCCAGCAGGTTTTGCAGCAGCTCCGGGCAGCGGCCCTCGATCGTGGTCTGGTTGATGCGGTACAGATCCACCGCGTCATCGGCGACCAGGCCATGGCCACGCGAGATCAGCTCCAGGCCAAGCTCGCTTTTGCCCAGGCCGGACTCGCCGGTGATCATCAGGCCCACGCCGAGGATGTCCATGAACACACCGTGCATGGAGGTGCGGTCGGCAAAATGTTTGGACAGGTAGGCGCGCAGCACGTCGATCACAAACGCCGCCGACTCTTTGGTGGCAAACATCGGGATCTGCGCGCGTTCACACATCGACAGCAAGGTGTCGGGCGCGACCTGGCCGTCGGCAATGATCAGCACCGGTGGCTCCAGCGTGACGATGCGTGAGATGCGGCGGGCGCAATCTTCAGGGCTGCCGTTGCTGAGGTAGGCGATTTCGCGCTCGCCAAGCAGTTGCACCCGGTAAGGATGGATGTAATTGAGGTAGCCGACCAGGTCGGCGCCGGAACGGGCGGCGCGCACCGCCACCTCATCAAAGCGCCGTTCGGAGGCGCCCAGGCCGGCCACCCACTCCCACTTCAGCGCGGCACGGTGGTCCTCGAACAGGACGTCGGCGCTGACGACGGTGGGCTTCATGCCTGGGTTTTCAGGGACACCTGCGTCAGGTCACGGCGCATGTTCAGGGGCTGACGGCGTGGCTGGACTGCCATGAGGCGATCAGCTGGTGCAGGGCGGCCGCGTCGGTGCTGGCTTTGAGCTGCTCGCGCAAGGCACTGTCGCTGAGCAGTTCGGCGATTTCGGACAGGATTTCCAGGTGTTTCTGGGTCGCTGCCTCGGGCACCAGCAGAAAAATCAGCAGGCCCACGGCCTGCTCGTCAGGTGCATCGAAACCAATCGGCGCATGCAACTGGAACACTGCCGCCATCGGCGCCTTCAGGCCCTTGATGCGGCCGTGCGGAATCGCCACGCCGTGGCCCAGGCCGGTCGAGCCGAGGCGCTCACGCGCGAACAGGCTGTCGGTGATCAGGGCACGGTTCAGGCCATGCTGGTTTTCAAACAGCAGGCCGGCTTCTTCAAAAGCGCGTTTTTTGCTGGTGGCTTCAACACTCACCAGTACTTGGGCGGAAGGCAGAATTTGCGAAAGACGGTTCATAACGATCTTTTAGTCGCCGAATTATGCACTTTCATAAGCATCGATACCATCCGGCGCATAAAAAAGCCGCCTGACTGCACAGACGGCTTTTCCGTACCACTTTTGAGCCCACCGCCGCAGCGGCCGCGTGCCCGTCAGGCCTGGCGCTTGGCGGCAACGTGGTGGTGATCCTGGGTTTTGGTCTTGTAACGCCCGACCTGGCGGTCCAGCTTGTCGGTCAGCTCATCGACCGCAGCATACAAATCAGCATGCGAACTCTCGGCAAACAGATCACGCCCCTTGACATGCACATTGCACTCTGCCCTTTGGCGCCGTTCTTTTTCCTTCATGTTATCAATCGTCAACAAAACTTTTACATCGACAACCTGATCAAAATGCCGGGTAATTCGATCCAGCTTGCTGGTCACGTAGCCGCGCAGGGCGGGGGTAACTTCAAGATGGTGGCCGCTGATCGTCAAATTCATAAAGAGACTCCTTTTCCATGGCTGGATGGGGGTTTAAAAACACCGTCTGGCCCAAGCGGCAAGGCGGCGGACGGACAACGCTCTTGGTTTCACTATGCGCCTGAAGCCGGGCAAACGCAATCCTGCGGCGCAAGAAAAATGAAACAAGCTTCCCATCCATCACGCACACTGCGCCGGCCACCTTGCAAACCCGGCGATGTGTTATTGATTTGTATGAATTTTTTGATGTTTTTTTCCGTTTTTGAAAGCCGGTCGGACGCAAAAAGGGGTGGTCAAGATCGCCCAACCCATGGCGCAAGCCCTCGCGATTTGCTCAGGATTGGGCCGCCACCCGAACGGCAGGCGGCCAGGATGTGGCTCTAAAATCAGCCTCACTTCCTCCACCCTGGCTCCGAGTGC
>JAZKIE010000349.1:0-1169 GCA_040385025.1 Pseudomonadota bacterium
GCGCTGGTGATCAGGCCGTCGCAGCCTTCCTTCTGGATGCCGGGCAGGCCGCTGAGGAACTTGTCGGTGACGTCCTTGCCCAGGCCTTCCTTGCGGAAGGTCTTGCCGGCGATGTCCAGGCGTTCGGTGCGCAGATGCGTCTTGCCGTCGGCCTCGAAATATTTCAGTTCAAAACTGGCCATCTCGGCATCGTGGATCTTGCCGAGGTTGTGGTCCAGGCGCGTGACTTCCAGCCATTCGGCCTGGGGCGTGACCATGCGCCAGGACGCCAGGTTGTCGAGGGCCGTGCCCCAGAGCACGGCCTTCTTGCCGCCGGCGTTCATGGCGATGTTGCCGCCTATGCAGGAAGCCTCGGCCGAGGTCGGGTCTACCGCGAACACAAAACCACCGCGTTCGGCCGCATCGGCCACACGCTGGGTCACCACGCCGGCTTCGGTCCAGACCGTGGCCACCGGCTGGTCTATGCCGGGCAGGGCCACCATTTCGACCTCGGTCATGGCTTCAAGTTTTTCGGTGTTGATGACCACCGACTTCCAGGTCAGCGGGATCGCGCCGCCGGTGTAGCCGGTGCCGCCACCCCGTGGAATGATGGTCAGGCCCAGTTCAATGCAACCTTTGACCAGGCCGGCCATCTCGGCTTCGGTGTCGGGCGTGAGCACCACAAACGGGTATTCGACACGCCAGTCGGTCGCATCGGTCACATGCGAGACACGCGACAGGCCGTCGAACTTGATGTTGTCCTTCTGGGTCAGCTTGCCGAGCTTGCGCGCCGTCAGGCGGCGCAGGTCATACATGTTTTCAAACGAGGTCGCAAACTGGGCGACAGCACCTTTGGCTGCGTCCAGCAGCTCCACCACGATGGTGTCACGCTGGCTGTCCTGCTCGGGGGTACGGCGTTTTTCAACCTCACCCAGGCGGTGCTGCAGGGCTTCGACCAGCATGCGGCGGCGTTTCGGGTTGTCGAGCAGGTCGTCCTGCAAATAGGGGTTGCGTTGCACCACCCAGATGTCACCCAACACCTCATACAACATGCGGGCCGAGCGGCCGGTACGGCGCTCGTCGCGCAGCATGTTCAGCAGGTCCCAGGCGCGTGCGCCCAGCAGACGGATCACGACCTCGCGATCGGAAAACGAGGTGTAGTTGTAAGGGATTTCGCGGATGCGGGCTGC
>JAZKIE010000349.1:1269-2703 GCA_040385025.1 Pseudomonadota bacterium
GCCAAGGACTTCAACGCCAGCCAGAAGGACTACAAGGTCAACCCGACCTTCAAGGGCAGCTATGCCGAGTCGATGACAGCCGGGGTGGCAGCCTACCGTGCCGGCAATGCGCCGCACATGATCCAGGTCTTCGAGGTGGGCACGGCGACCATGATGGCCGCCAAGGGCGCCACCGTGCCGGTCGGCAAGGTGATGTCCGACGCCGGCCTGAAATTTGATCCCGCCGTCTATGTGCCGGCGGTTTCGGGCTACTACACGGCGCCGAATGGCCAGATGCTGAGCTACCCCTTCAACAGCTCCACGCCGGTGTTCCACTACAACAAGGACGCTTTCAAGGCCGCCGGCCTGGACCCCGAGAAACCACCGACGACCTGGCCTGAAGTGGCCCTGGCAGCGGCCAAGCTCAAGGCCTCCGGCCACAAGTGCCCGTTCACCACCAGCTGGATCAGCTGGACCCAGCTCGAGAGCTTCTCGGCCTGGCACAACGTGCTGTACGCGACCAAGAACAACGGCTTCGGCGGCACCGACACGCGCCTGGCCTTCAACAGCCCGCTGCACGTGCGCCACATTGAAAACCTGGGCAACATGGCCAAGACCGGCCTGTTTGTCTACAAGGGCCGTGAAAACAAGGCGGACGCCACTTTTGTGTCGGGCGAGTGCGCGATGGCCACAGGCTCGTCGGCGCTGGCCGGCAGCGTCAAGCGCAACGGCAAGTTCGGTTACGGCACCGGCACCCTGCCCTACTACCCTGACGTGCAGGGCGCACCGCAGAACACCGTGATCGGCGGCGCCAGCATCTGGGTGATGTCAGGCAAGAAACCCGAGGAATACAAGGCGGTGGCCGCTTTCCTGAACTACCTGTCCAAGCCTGAAGTCGCTGCCGCCAGCCACCAGCGCACCGGCTACCTGCCGGTCACCAAGGCCTCGTTCGACCTGACCGAAAAGGCGGGCTTCTACAAGCAGAACCCGGGCGCCGACGTGTCGGTCAACCAGATGATCCGCAAGACCACCGACAAGTCGCGCGGCGTGCGACTGGGCAACTTCGTGCAGATCCGCACCATCATTGACGAGGAACTCGAAGGCGTGTGGCAGGGCAACAAGCCGGCCAAGGAGGCGCTGGACAATGCAGTCAAGCGCGGCAATGAGCAACTGGAACGTTTCCAGAAAGCCAACAAGTCGTAAACTTCCGCGATCCGCAAAAAAGAAAAGAACAAGGCCCCTAGCGGGCCTTGTTCGTCAATAAGCCTCCATGGAAAAACGAGTCCTCTTCAAATCTGCCTGGCTGCCCTGGGTGCTGATCGCGCCGCAGATGGCGATCATCCTGGTGTTCTTTTTCTGGCCGGCGGGCCAGGCCTTGTATCAGAGCGTGTTGCAGGAAGATGCCTTTGGCTCATCCAGCGAATTCGTCGGCCTGGACAACTTCCGCCGCCTGTT
>JAZKIE010000350.1:0-3284 GCA_040385025.1 Pseudomonadota bacterium
CGCCAGCCTGGCGCGGCGTGATGTAGGGAAGCACGGGCGGTGCCTGGGTCATCGGAGGGTCTCCAGTACAGAAAGAAGTTCAGGCGGCAGCGGCACCGGCCGACGTGTTTGCCGGTCCACGTAGACATGAATGAAATGGCCTTTTGCGGCGCTCGATTCAGCCGCCGGATCACCGGGTTTTCCGGAGAACAGGCCCACCTCGTAACGCACGCTCGACGTTCCCACATGCGCCACGCGAATGCCGGCGAGCACCGGGTCGGGAAAACTCATCGGCGAAAAATAATTGCACTGGGTCTCGATCACCAGACCGATCACCTGCCCGGCATGGATATCGACCGCCCCGGTCTCGATCAGGTAGCCATTGACGGCGGTGTCGAACCAGCTGTAATAAACGACGTTGTTGACATGGCCGTACACATCGTTGTCAGACCAGCGGGTGCCAATCGGGCGAAAGACCTTGTAGGCGCTGCGCGGCTCGGCTTGGGGTCGTGTCGGTGAGGTCATGGCGACCTATTTTGCCAGCAGGGGCTGCGCCTGCCAGCGTTGCCAATAGTCCAGCGCCACCCGGAAGGTATTGATCTGCACCTGGACCGTGTCATCGATCTGCACGCCATAACCACCCGCCATGGCCAGTGCCAGCGGGATGCGCCGGCTGAAAGCCCAGTCAAACACCCGCCGGTCGCGCGCCTCCAGCCCATCCCAGCTCAGCTTCAAACGCCCGAGACGGTCGCCCTCGTGCGGGTCCGCACCCGCAAGGTAAATCACCAGGCCCGGCGAAAAGCGCCGGTCCAGCTCATCGAGTGCCAGCTCCAGCGCGTGCAGGTAGGCGTCGTCCCGGCAGCCGTCGGGCAACGCCACGTCCAGGTCACTGGCTTCCTTGCGGAACGGAAAATTTTTCTGCCCATGCATGGACAGCGTGAAGACACTCGGATCGCGGCTGAAAATGCTGGCCGTTCCGTTGCCCTGGTGCACGTCGAGGTCGATGATGGCGACCTGCAGCAAATGGTGCTCGCCTCGCCGCAGGCGGGCATGTTCAGCCTGCATCAGCCGCGCCGCAATGGCCGCATCGTTGAACACGCAAAATCCACTGCCCTTGCCCGCCGACGCATGGTGGGTGCCGCCGGCCATGTTCGCGGCGATGCCTTCAGCCGGCTGGCCGCCCAGGCCCATGGCCGCGCGTGCGGCCGCGACCGTGGCGCCGGCCGAGCGGCGCGAACGCTCCACCATCGCAGGGCTCCACGGGAAACCAATCTCGCGCATCGCGGCAGGGCTCAGGCTGCCCTCCACCACGGCCTGGATGTAGGCCGGGTCATGCGCCAGCGCCAGTTCGCCGTCGCTGACCGGCAGCGCCACACCCGGCCGCACCTGCGCCAGCTCAAGCGCAAGGCGGCTGCGCAGGCGCTCGTACTTGCCCATGGGGAAACGGTGCCCATCTGGTAGCGGCAACACAAAATGGTCGGCATAAAAGGCTTGCATGAGGTCGGAGCATTCGAAAGCGCGGCGAAATGGCAAGCAGATTGTGGCCGCAAGCAGGGCTTCTCCGCATGGCTGCGCGAGCCGGTACTGCCTGCTGGCAGCGACAACCGGGAGCCGGATAGAGCCTCACCCCTAAAATGCTGCAGTGCAGCAAAAATCGCTTGCAATCGACCGGGTAATCCCTATACTTCAGTTATGTTGCAGTGCAGCAATCGACAAAAAGCAAGCCAGCAGATTGTCCAGCAGCGCAACTAGTTGAAATCGTTAACCACCTATATTGGAGATTTAAATATGTTGACCGCTGAACAAATCGTCGCTTCCCACAAAGCCAACATCGAAACCCTGTTTGGTCTGACCAGCAAGGCTTTCGAAGGCGTTGAGAAACTGGTTGAACTCAATGTCCAGGCTTCCAAAGCCGCTCTGGCCGAGTCCGCCAACCACACCCAATCCCTCATGGGCGTCAAAGACGCACAAGAGCTGCTGGCCCTGCAAGCCGGCCTGTTCCAGCCGCTGGCTGAAAAGACCGCTGCCTACAGCCGTCACCTGTACGACATCGCCACCGCCACCGGCGCCGAAGTCGGCAAGTCCTTTGAAGGCCAGGCTGCTGAAGCCCAAGCCAAATTCATGGGCCTGGTTGACAGCGCCTCCAAGAACGCACCAGCCGGTTCCGAGACCGCTGTTGCCGTGATGAAAAGCGCCGTGGCTGCCGCCAACAACGCTGTCGAATCCATGCAAAAAGCCGTCAAGCAAGCCACCGACATGGCCGAAGCCAATTTCACCGCCGCGACCAACACCGCTGTGAACGCTTCCAAGACTGCTTCGAAAAAGCGTTAATTTTTTCAGGGCTTGAATTTGCTGGCGGCAACGCCAGCTGATTCATTCAGGTGTTGGCCTCACTGAAGGCACACACCCCTGCCAGTTGTCTCCTCGGGTCCTTCCAGAAATCCAGTTTCACGGACCCCTTTAAAGCCTGATTGAAAGATCAGGCTTTTTTTTGGTCAGTTCCGGCTCCAGCCCATGTCAAATTTGGGCATGCAGCCATGAAAACAGGAGCATCAACGCAGCTGCAATGCCGCCAGCCGGGTTCGCAGCGCCGGCAGGGCCGCCTGCATCGCAGCGCGTCCAGCGTCGATGGCGCGCTGGCGCGCCGAGAAGTCCGCGCTTTTGAGGCCGGCCTGTGAGGGCTGCACCAGCACATCGGCGTCCTTGAGTTCGTACTGGTTGATGCTTTTGCCCATGATCGCAAAGGTCTGCAGCAGGATTTGCAGCGTGCCGTCGGCCGGGTTGGCTTCGGGCGGGCTGGAAATATCCACCGCAATCACCAGATCCGCCCCCATCTGCCGCGCAAAACGCACCGGCACCGGCGAGACCAGGCCGCCGTCGACATACTCGCGCCCATTGATCTTGACCGGCACAAACACCGCCGGTACCGCGCTGGAGGCCCGTACCGCCGTGCCGGTGTCGCCGCGCTGAAACAGCACGGCCTGACCGCTGTGGAGGTCGGTCGCCACGATACCCAGCGAGATCGCCATGTTTTCAATCAGGCGGCCCGCCAGCAGCTCGTTCACATAACGACCCAGGGCCTCGCCGCGAAACATGCCGCGCCCGAACAGCGGCAGCATCCAGTCGGTGATGGCGACCTCCTCCAGGCTCAACGCTGTCTGCTGCAACTGGGCGCTGGTCTTGCCGCTGGCGTACAGCGCCGCAACCAGGCTGCCGGCCGAGGTGCCGACCACCAGCGAGGGCTTGAAGCCGGCTTCTTCGAGCACCGCGATCACACCCACATGGGCAAAACCGCGCGCCGCGCC
>JAZKIE010000351.1:0-3432 GCA_040385025.1 Pseudomonadota bacterium
TTTGTGATGGGCAAGGCCGAAAGCGCCTTCAGCCGCGCCGCGCAGATGTACGACACCACCATAGGCTGGCGTTTCGTCAACAAACTCATGAAAGAAAAATACGGCACCGACGCCATGCCCGAAACAGCGGAAAACGTCGCTGCCGAGTACAAGATCAGCCGCGAGGACCAGGACAAGATGGCGCTGGCCTCCCAGCTCAAGGCGGTCGCCGCGCAGAAGGCCGGTTTCTTCGACGCCGAGATCACGCCAGTCACCATTCCCCAGAAAAAGGGCGACCCGGTGGTGGTGAGCAAGGACGAGCACCCGCGTGAAACCTCGATGGAGGCGCTGGCCAAACTCAAGGGGGCGGTGCGGCCTGACGGTAGCGTGACGGCGGGCAATGCCTCGGGTGTCAACGACGGCGCCTGTGCGCTGCTGATTGCCAACGAAGAAGCTGCGAAACAAAACGGCCTCACGCCACGCGCGCGCATCGTCGGCATGGCCACGGCGGGCGTGCCGCCGCGCATCATGGGCATAGGCCCGGCGCCGGCGACTGAAAAAGTGCTGGCGCTGACCGGCCTGAGCCTGGCGCAGATGGACGTGATCGAACTCAACGAAGCTTTTGCCGCCCAGGGCCTGGCCGTGCTGCGCCTGCTCGGCCTGCAGGACGACGATGTCCGCGTCAACCCGAACGGCGGCGCGATTGCGCTGGGCCATCCATTGGGCGCGTCCGGCGCACGCCTGATCACCACTGCGGTGAACCAGTTGCACCGCACCGGCGGCCGTTATGCTTTATGCACCATGTGCATCGGGGTGGGGCAGGGCATTGCCGTGGTGATCGAGCGCGTTTAAAGCGACATCGACGGTCGCTGCGCCATGGCCGCACGCCAGCGCAGCAGTTCCGGGTGCTGATCGCCGGGCTTGACCTTCACGATGCGGGCAAAATCCACCGCCACCACGGCGGTGATGTCGGCGATGCTGAACCGGTCTGCCGCCACGAACGCGCGGCCCTGCAGGCGTTCATTGAGCAGCGCAAAAAACTGCTGCACCCGCGCCAGGCCGCGTTGGGCGAGTTCGGGAATCTGCGGGTAGTCCACCGGTCCGGGCAGGGCGCGGTTGGCCATCCCCGGCGAGCTGTTGCGCAGGCACTCGGCAATCGCGATCAGGCCTTCGAACTCGATGCGCCACTGCCAGCTGGCGATCTCGGCCTTTTCCAGAACGGTGCTGCCGAACAAGGGCGGATCAGGGCGGTAAGCTTCCAGCCAGGCCGCAATGGCAGCGTTGTCGGTGAGCATCACGCCCTCATCCGTTCGCAGCGCAGGCACGGTGCACTGCGGGTTGATCTGGCGGTAGGCCGCACCCATCTGTTCACCGGCGCGCAGGTCGACCTGCACGGTGTCGTGGGTCAGGCCTTTTTCAGCCAGCAGGATGCGCGCACGCCGCGGGCTGGGGGCGGTGGCGCAGTCGTACAGGGTGATCATGATGGCTGCACCACCTTGTCTTGTGTGCGCTTGTCGAAGTCGCTCGCCTCATGGCGCTCATGCAACTGGCTGGACGCCTCGCCCCAGGTGCGGTTGACCATGCGGCCGCGCCGGGCGGCGGGACGCTGGGCAATCTCGTTGGTCCAGCGCAGCACATGGGTGTAGGCCTGCACCTGCAGGAACTCGCCGGCTTCGTAGAGCTGGCCCTTGACCAGGGTGCCGTACCAGGGCCAGACCGCCATGTCGGCAATCGTGTAATCGTCTCCCGCGAGATACGGAACCTCGGCCAGGCGGCGGTCCAGCACATCGAGCTGGCGCTTGACTTCCATGGCGTAGCGGTCGATCGGATATTCCATTTTGCTCGGGGCGTAGGCGTAGAAGTGGCCGAAGCCACCGCCCAGAAAAGGCGCGCTGCCCATTTGCCAGTTCAGCCAGGACAAGCACTCGGCGCGCGCCGCACCGCCTGCGGGCAAAAACGCACCGAACTTTTCGGCCAGGTATTGCAGGATGGCGCCGGATTCGAAGACCCGTACCGGGCTGGCGCCGCTGCGGTCCACCAGCACCGGGATCTTGGAGTTGGGGTTGGCCGCGACAAAACCGCTGCCAAACTGCTCACCTTCGTGGATGCGTACCAGCCAGGCGTCGTACTCCGCACCTGTGTGGCCCAGGGCCAGCAACTCCTCCAGCATCACCGTGACCTTGACGCCGTTGGGCGTGCCCAGCGAATAGAGCTGCAGCGGATGCCGGCCTACGGGCAACTCCTTGTCGTGGGTGGCGCCGGCCACGGGCCGGTTGATGTTGGCGAAGCGGCCACCGCTGGACGGCGGGGGTGACCAGATGGCGGGAGGGGTGTAGGGCGTGGTGTCGTTCATGAGAACCATATTGCCTGAGTTTGGAGCGGCCTGCAGAACACGCCTCAACTGCAAGCAGGGTCCTGGCCGTGATCCTGGCGGAACCTTTTTTCCGCCAACGGGAAAACTGATTTCCTCTGTATTTCTTGAACCGGGGGAGCGGCTGCGGCACATTAGCGCCAGTGTGATGAACAAGGAGACAGCATGACGGTGCGCATTGGATGGATAGGTTTGGGACGCATGGGCGAAGCGATGGCCAAGCGACTGGTCAAGGCCGGCAACGAGGTCAGCGTCTGGAACCGCACCGCGTCCAAGGCTGCACCCCTGGCCGAATACGGCGCCACCATCGTCAGCAGCAAGCAAGCGCTGGCGTCCTGCGACATCGTCTTCACCATGGTCTCCACCACCGACGATTTGAAGCAGGTCTTGTTTGACGAAGGTGGCCTGGTGGCGGGCCCGGTCAAGCCAAAAATTGTGGTGGACAGCTCCTCGATTTCGCAGGAAGGTTCGGCCGAGATCCGGGCGCGGCTTGAGGCTATGGGTGTAGGTTATCTGTGTTCACCGGTTTCGGGCAACGCCAAGGTCGCCAAGGCCGGCAAGCTGCTGCAGGTGGCTTCGGGCCCAAAGGCTCTGTACACCGAGGTTGAACCTTACCTGCAGGCCATGGCGCGCAAGGTGATGTGGGTGGGTGAGGGCGAGCTGGCGCGTATCTGGAAAATTGCCCACAACACCATGTTCGGCGTGATCATCCAGAACCTGTGCGAGATCACGGTGCTGGCCGAAAAAGCCGGCATTCCGCGCCACATCTTTCTGGAAAGCATCAACGACTCGGTGTTGGGCTCCATGTACACCAGGTACAAAACCCCGATGCTGACCAATTTGACATTTGACCAGGTGACTTTCACGCCCAAGCTGCTGCTCAAGGACATGGACCTGGGCATGGCGGCGGCCAAGGCCCACGGTGTGGCCATGCCCTCGGCCGCCGCCACCCGCGAATCGGTGTCGCGCCTGGTGGGGCGTGGCCACGACAACATCGACTTTGCCGTGCTGCTGGTGGAAACCGCCAAAGACGCCGGCCTGGAACTGACATCCGAAAACATGACCATGAGCGACGGACTGGA
>JAZKIE010000352.1:0-2004 GCA_040385025.1 Pseudomonadota bacterium
CTGGCCCCGGCCACTGGCAAAGCCTGTGGGCCGGGCGGCTGGACAATGCCGTGCGTGTGAAGCAGGACGACTGGATCACGCCCAGCCGCAAGGCCTGGGTGGCAACGCTGGCGCAGACCATCCTGTTGCAGCGTGAGCCGGTGGTCATCGTGGCGCACAGCCTGGGCTGCATCGCTACCGCACATCTGCCGGCCGAGGCCAGCGCCGCGATTCACGGCGCCTTGCTGGTCGCCCCAGCCGACCCCGAACGGCGCTCCATCCTGTGCGACTTTGCGCCCGTGCCTTACCAGAAGCTGCCTTACCGCAGCGTGCTGGTGGCCAGCAGCAACGACCCTTATTGCCCGGTGCGCCTGGCCGGTGCCTATGCGCGGGCCTGGGGCAGCGAGTTTGTGCGCATCCAGGACGGCGGCCACATCAACATCGAATCGGGCCACGGCGAATGGCCACTGGGCGTGGCCCTGCTGCAGTCGCTGGCCGGTGACCTGGATGTCGCCTCCCGCCTGCATTCACCTTTTTCTTCTTCCTCCTCTTCTCCTTCTGCTCCCCTGGAAACTGTATGACCCCCAAAATCAAACTCGCCCTCGCTTCCCTTGCCCTGGCCACCGGCGGCCTGGCGTCCGCGCAAACCCTGCTCAACGGTTCCTACGACGTCGCGCGCGAGTTCTACAAGGACTACAACGCAGCCTTTATTGCCAACTACAAGAAAACCACCGGCAAGGACATCAAGATCGACCAGTCGCATGCCGGCTCCAGCGCGGTAGCGCGTTCGGTGGCCGACGGCCTGGATGCGGACGTGGTGACCATGAACACCACCACCGACATCGAGTTCCTGGCCGACAAAGGCCTGGTGGCCAAAGACTGGACCAAACGCTTCCCCAACGACGCATCGCCCACCACCTCGACCATGGTGTTCCTGGTGCGCAACGGCAACCCCAAGGGCATCAAGGACTGGGCCGACCTGGTCAAGCCCGGTGTGCAGGTCATCGTCGTCAATCCCAAGACCGGCGGCAATGGCCGCATGGCCTACCTGGCGGCCTGGGGTTCGGTGCGCAAAAACGGTGGCAGCGATGCGCAGGCCGCAGAGTTTGTCGGCAAGCTTTATAAAAATGTGCCGATTTTGGCCAAGGGCGGCCGCGACGCGACCTCCATCTTTTTGCAGCGCAACACCGGCGATGTGCTGATCACCTTTGAGTCCGAAGTGCTGTCAGTGAACCGCGAATTCGGCGAAGGCAAGGTGGATGCGGTGTATCCCTCGTCAAGCATCGTGGCGGAGAACCCGGTTGCCGTAGTGGAACGCACCGTCGCCAAAAAGGGCACGGGAGATCTCGCCAAGGCTTACCTGAACTACCTCTATTCGGACGAAGGCCAGGAGATTGCGGCCAAACACGCGATTCGCCCACGCTCACCGGCTGTGCTCAAAAAGTATTCGAACGTATTCAAGCCGATTCAGCAGTTCACGGTCAAGGACTATTTCGGTTCGCTCGGTGAGGCACAGAAAGTCCACTTCAACGACGGTGGCCAGTTCGACAAGCTCTACACCGTGCGCTGATCCATGAGCGCTGCCATCCTTTCTGCGGCGCCGCTTCCCGCGGCGCCGGTCCGGCGTGCCTCGAAGAAGGTGCTGCCGGGTTTCGGCCTGACGCTGGGCTACACCTTGTTTTACCTGAGCATCATTGTGCTGATCCCCTTGTCGGCGCTGCTGTTCAAAACCTTCTCGCTGAGCTGGGACCAGTTTGTGACGGCGGTGACCTCGCCGCGCGTCATGGCGTCCTACCGCCTGACCTTTGGCGCTTCGCTGATCGCTGCGCTGGTCAACCTGGTGTTTGGCTTGCTGCTGGCCTGGGTGCTGGTGCGCTACAAATTTCCGGGCAAAAAAATCGTTGATGCGCTGGTGGACTTGCCGTTTGCACTGCCGACCGCGGTGGCCGGCATTTCGCTGACGGCCTTGCTCGCCGGCAATGGCTGGATCGGCCAGTACCTCGAACCCCTGGGCATCAAGCTGGC
>JAZKIE010000353.1:0-2659 GCA_040385025.1 Pseudomonadota bacterium
GCCTCCACATGGCCGAGTTCGGCGTCTGTCAGCGCCGCATGCAGTGTCAGCCGCACCATGGCACGGTTGCGGCTGGTGGCCGGGGCACAAAACACCGCGCCGAACACGCCACGTTCTTCCAGGTGATCGCGCAGCACCATGGTGTCCGGTTCGGTGCCGGCTTCCAGCGAAATGATCTGCTCCGTCCCCTGGTGGATCGGGTAACCCATGTCGGACAGGCTGCTGCGCAAGCGCCGGGTGTGGCTTCGCAGGCGGTCCCGCTGTTCATCGCGCTGGCCAATCACCGCCAGCGTCGCACCGAGGCCGGCAATCTCGTGCGGCAACAGGCAGGAGCTGAAGATGTTGGGGAAGCTGGAGCTCAGGATGTAGTAACGCAACTCCGCCGGCGCGGTGAAAAATCCGCCGCGCCCGGCAAAGGCCTTGGCCAGGCTGGCCGTGATGAAGTGAACCCTGTCGGTGAGCCCAAGCGCCGCGCACAGCCCCCTGCCACCGGGGCCGTGGGTTCCCAGCGAATGCGACTCGTCCACCACCACCATGCAGCCGTGCCGCTCGGCAACGTCCAGCATCTCGCGCAGCGGGCACAAGGCACCGGTGGTGCTGTAGACCGAATCCACCACCACCACCCCTGATCCGTGGCGTGCCAGCATCCGGTCCAGATGGGCCGGATCATTGTGGCGAAATGCGTGCGCCGGTGCACGCGCTGCGTGGGCACCCTCCCACAGCGAGGTATGCGCCAGTGTGTCCAGGTAGACCGGCGTCTGGGCATCGGCAATCGACTGCAACAGGCCGACATTGGCGGCATAACCGGACTGGCAGACGAAGCCGTCTTCCTTGCCCACCCATGCAGCCAGCGCGTTTTCCAGCACGCGGGCCGGGTGTTCGCCATGCACAAACACGCCTGACTGGATCACAAACTCACGGTCGTGCCGCAAGGCAGCGATCTGGGCACCGACGATGTGTGGATGGCCGGTCACGCTGAGGTAATCGTTTCCATCGAGCCGGACGGCGTCAGGACCCGGAGGCCGGCCATGCAGGATGAAACGCCCCCCCACCTGCTGCTCCCAACGCGGCAGGAATTCGCGGCGTATGCGTTCCCTCAGATGGGCAGAAAGTGCGGGGTTGACGGATGATGGTGTGACGGCTGGCGAAGAAAATCGCTCAAGAAATTCAAGTTGCATGGTGCTACCTTGTGAAAAAGTAACACCATTGAAAATGAAATTGACAATTTTGCCCCTGCGACCCCTGTCAACATTAACAGGGGTCCAGCGCCGAAATACCAATCAGGCACGACACCTGGTCAGAACCAACACCTTTCGTACTACCCGGTTCAGGTGACTCGTGTTCCCTGGGTCAGACTCAAGGCGGCCAGCGCCATGATTTTTGCGCTGTCCACCAGTTCCTGAATGCCCACATATTCATCGGGCTGGTGCGCCAGGTCCAGGATGCCGGGGCCGTAGGCAATACAGGCGTCCAGCTTGCCAGTGCGAACGATATGCTTCTGGTCGTAAGTGCCGGGGCTGGAGATGTAGCTGGCCTCGCGGCCCAGCACGCGGGCAATCGCGCGGGCAGTGGCCAGCACCACCGGCGCATCCTTTGGCGTGGCGGTCGGCACAAAACTCATGATGTCCTTGATGCCGTAGTTGAAACCCGGCCGGCTGCGTTTGAGCTCTTCGAGCATGGCCACGATTTCAGCTTTGACAGCTTCCAGGTTTTCCTCGGCAATGAAGCGCCGGTCCAGCACCGCGCGGCAGGAATGCGCCACCACCGGTGAAGGCAGGTCGCCGGTCGGTCGGCTCAAAGCGTCCATGGAAAACATCTGTTCGACCTGGCCGCCATGCAGGCTGTTGATGTTGAGCGTGCTGACCCGGGCGCCGGGCGGCTCCACCGGCTCGGCCGTGTGGCGCTGCGACAGGCGCGGCTGCAATTGCGTTTCCAGCAGATGGATAAAGGCGCTCATGTGGTTGATGGCGCTGTCGCCCAGGAAAGGCATGGAGCCATGGGCGATGCGGCCCAGGGTTTCGACCTCGCCCCACCACACGCCGCGATGACCCAGGCAGATGCGGTCCACCCCCAGCGGCTCGGGGATGATCACATGGTGCACGCGTGGTTTGGTGAAATAGCCGCGCTCGGCCAGGTAACCCACGCCGGCAAAACCGCCCGACTCCTCATCGACCGTGCCTGAAATTTCGAGTGCACCGGAAAACGGCAGGCCTTCCTCCAGGATCGCCTCGCAGGCGATCACGCTGGAAGCCAGCCCGCCTTTCATGTCGCAGGTGCCGCGTCCATAAACCCTGCCGTCCCGGATGTCGGCGCCGAAGGGGTCGCTGCTCCAGCCGGAGCCTGCTTCGACCACATCGATGTGGCTGTTGAAGTGCACACACTCCCCGCCGGGCTGACCTTCGTAACGCGCCACGACGTTGATGCGCGGGTGTGAGTCGCGGTCCCCCGGCGCGCCTGTGGCACGGATGTATTCCACCGCAAAGCCGCGTTTTGCCAGCCGCTCGCCGAGCAGACGGGCACAGGCTTCATAAGCGTCGCCGGGCGGATTGGTCGTGGGGATGCGCACCAGGTCTTGCGTGAGGGCCACCACCTCATCGCGTTTGGACTCGATGCGTTTGAGCAGGCTGTCGTTGTTCATGTATTCAGTTTATGTGAACCG
>JAZKIE010000353.1:2759-9921 GCA_040385025.1 Pseudomonadota bacterium
GCAGAGAGCGACACGCAGTGCGCGAACGTGGGGGCCTAGTTCTGCCGCCACGGCAAGCCATGAAAACGCCAACCACCGCGCGTACCGCGGTGCGCCTCGGCATCCGGGTCGCCCTCGAAACCTTCGAGGATGTTGTAGGCCTCCAGCCCCAGCTCGGTGGCGCGTTTGGCTGCCGCAATCGAACGCACGCCGCTGCGACACAACATCACCGCCTTGCCGCCCGCTGGCACGGCGGCCTTCAGGGCTTCGTCAAACTGCGAATTCATGGCCATGCCGGGCCACTGCTTCCAGGCCAGCGCCACCGCACCCGGCACAAAACCGACCCATTCGCGCTCGGCATCGCTGCGCACATCGATCAGCACGGCCTGGCCGGCCTGCCACCACTGGCAGGCCAGCGCGGGCGACACATTGCCGGCATACGCGTCGGCGGGCTGGACCTGCAGCAAGGCGGCGCCGTCAGCATCCTGGCGGCCACTGCCCAGGCCTGAGTTCTGGTTCGCCGGCAGCGCCTCGTCCATGCGCGCCGGCCGCGGCAGCTGGAGCTGCGACATGGTGGCCACAAACTCCGCCAGGCTTTTACCGGCGATGCGCACATTGCCAGCCTTCTCCGCAGCAATCGTGGAATGGGTCCGCCCCAGGTAATCGTGACCGGGCCAGACCACGGTGTTGTCCGGCAGCGTGAACAAACGCTGCGTGATGCTGTGGTACAGCGCCTGGGCGCTGCCCGACTGAAAATCGGTGCGGCCACAGCCATTGATGAGCAAGGTGTCGCCAGTAAAAAGGTGCTCGCGCCAGAGATAACTGACGCTGCCGGCGGTGTGGCCGGGCGTGTGTATCACCGTGATTTGCTCGTCGCCCAGCCGCAGCGTATCGCCATCCTTCAGCTGGCGCGCAGCGGTCGCAATGCCGCAAGCTTCCGGCGCCACCGTCTGCGCCCCCGTGTGCTCGGCCAGTTGCCCGGCGCTGGTGATATGGTCGGCGTGGGCATGGGTTTCCACCGTCCACCGCAGCTTGAGCCCATGCTCTCCAAGCAGACCGAGATCGCGCTCCAGTTGCTTATCCACCGGGTCGATGATGAGTGCCTCGCGCGTTGCTGGATCGAACAACAAGTAGGTGTAGGTGCTGGAAGCAGGGTCAAAAAGTTGAAGCGGTTTCATGGCAATTCCAGGTTCAGGCGGGGCACATTGGCCGTCGGCAAATGCACGAGCATGGCATCGAGTTTAGGCCTGCTGCAAGCATTCAGGCGCGTCGGCTGCCAACGCCGTCCCTGCTGTCGCGGGAATCGTCACATGCTCTTTTTTTTATAGCAGCATACCCATGCTTTATATGGGCTAGAGGCCAAAAATACCAAAAAACAAAGCGATTGCAACAGCGCCACACCGCGTCTGATGAACAACATGAAGTGGGCCTCCCAAATCTTGACGGAAAGCTGACAGCCCGCGCCCAAAGGTCACACGGATAAACAGTTTCACCCCAATTAGGTGCAATCATCAGCGCCTCGTTGGTAAAAACCCTCTTTCATGCAGGGCGCCAATCGCGAAAGATAGCTTGCTAACTTTCAATCACCAACAGGAGACACGCATGACAGATATCACAACCCCTCGCCGCCGCAGCCTGCTCAAGGGCGCCGCTGTCGCCGCGGGCGCCGGTGCCATGTCCGCACCGATGCTGGCCACTGCCCAGACTGCCACCACTCTGCGCTTCCAGAGCACCTGGCCATCGAAAGACATCTTTCACGAGTACGCGTCCGATTTCGCCAAAAAAGTAAATGACATGGCGAGTGGCAAGCTGAAAATCGAAGTGCTGCCTGCGGGCGCTGTTGTTCCTGCCTTCCAGCTGCTTGAAGCCGTCAACAAGGGCACACTCGACGGCGGCCACGGCGTGGTGGCTTACCACTACGGCAAGAATTCTGCGCTCGCGCTGTGGGGTTCCGGCCCGTCCTTCGGTATGGACCCCAACATGCTGCTGGCCTGGCACAACTATGGCGGCGGCAAGGCCCTGCTGGAAGAAATCTACAAATCGATCAACATGGACGTGGTGTCCTACCTGTATGGCCCCATGCCGACCCAGCCGTTCGGCTGGTTCAAGAAACCCATTTCCAAGGTCGAAGACGTCAAGGGCACGAAGTTCCGTACGGTGGGACTGGCCGTCGACATGTACACCGACATGGGCGCGGCCGTGAACCCGCTGCCCGGTGGCGAGATCGTGCCGGCGCTGGACCGTGGCCTGATCGATGGCGCCGAGTTCAACAACGCTTCCTCGGACAGGTTGCTGGGCTTCCCCGACGTGGTCAAGAACTGCATGCTGCAGAGCTTCCACCAGAGCGGCGAGCAGTTCGAGATTCTGTTCAACAAAGGCAAGCTCAACGCCCTGCCTGCCGAACTCAAGGCCATCATCGATTACGCCGTGCAGGCTGCCAGCGCCGACATGAGCTGGAAGGCTATCGAGCGCAATTCACAAGACTACATTGAGCTCAAAAAAGCTGGCGTCAAGTTTTACAAGACGCCGGACGCCATCTTGCGCGCCCAGCTTGCTTCCTGGGACAAGATCATGGTCAAGAAGGGGGGAGAGAACGCGTTGTTCAAGAAAGTACTCGACTCGCAGAAAACGTTTGCCGCACGCGCGGGCCAGTGGCACAACGACTACACCGTGGACTTCAAGATGGCCTACAACCATTACTTTGGCAAGGGCAAAAAAGCCTGAACTGGGCCACGGCCTCTGAGGGGCACCTGAGGGTGCCCTTTTTGTTTTTTTTCTGGGACCGCTGGGCGGCGCAAGGAGTTGCAATGCAATCGTTTTTACTGGCGGTGGACCGCTTTTCCACCTGGATCGGCAAGGCCTGCGCCTGGAGCGTGGTCCTGCTGACCTTGTTGATCAGCTGGGAAGTGTTCTGCCGCTATGTGCTCAACCGGCCCCATGCCTGGGTACTGGATGCACAAATCATGCTCTACGGCCTGTTATTCATGATGGCCGGTGCCTACACCTTGAGCAAGAACGGCCATGTGCGCGGCGACGTGCTGTATGGCTTTCTCGCGCCACGCACGCAGGCGATTGTGGACCTGACGCTTTACATCATCTTTTTTCTGCCCGGCGTGATTGCGCTGACATGGGCCGGTTGGACCTACGCCAATGAATCGCTGGCGATCCGCGAGCAGACCTTCAACGCCGACCCGCTTCCGGTGTACCCCTTCAAGTTCGTGATCCCGGTGTCGGGTTTTGTGCTGCTGCTACAGGGTATCGTGGAAATCATCCGCTGTATCCAGTGCATACAAACCGGCGCCTGGCCGGCGCGCGAGGGCGATGTGGAAGAGGTTGACGTGAAAAAACTCAAGGAAATGGTGCACGTGAAAGACGAAGACATGGCCGCGCTGGAGCGCGACCTGGCCCTCAAGGGGAACAACAAATGAAAATCCGCAAGGAACTCTGGTTCGGCCTGTCCTTCATGGCGCTGGTGGTCATTGGCCTCGCCGCACTGCTTCTGAGCGTTGAAAAAGTCACCAACGGACATTTGGGCCTGCTGATGTTGGGCCTGGTGGTGACGGCCATCATGCTGGGTTTTCCGACGGCTTTCACGCTGATGGGTATGGGCATGATTTTTACCTGGCTGGCCTATGACAGGAACAGCACAAAAACGCTGGACATGATGGTCCAGGCCGCCTTCAAGACCATGTCCAGCGACGTGTTGATTGCCATACCGCTCTTTGTCTTCATGGGTTATCTGGTCGAACGGGCCAACCTGATCGAAAAACTCTTCAAGAGTCTGCACCTGGCGTTGGCCCGAGTCCCCGGTTCGCTGGCTGTGGCCACGCTGGTGACCTGCGCGATCTTTGCGACAGCCACCGGTATCGTGGGGGCTGTGGTCACGCTGATGGGCTTGCTGGCGCTGCCAGCCATGCTGCGCGCCGGTTATAGCGTGCCGCTTGCTGCAGGCGCCATCACGGCGGGTGGCTGCCTGGGCATCCTGATTCCACCTTCGGTGTTGCTGATTGTTTACGGCGCCACGGCCGGGGTGTCCGTCGTGCAGTTGTACGCGGGCGCGTTTTTTCCGGGCCTGATGCTCACCGGTCTGTACATTGTGTACGTGATCATCGTCGCCAAACTCAAGCCGGAGTGGGCGCCCCCTCTGTCGGCCGCAGACCGCATGGTGACCCTGCCGTCACAGACGCAGCAGTTAACCACCAGCACAGCCGCACATGCCCTGACTGGCCTGTTCAACGGGCTCAAGGGTAAACGCAATTCCGGGGTGCCCTTGGGCCACATTCTGCGGCAGTTGGCGGTTGTGATCCTGCCGGGCTTGCTCTTTCTGCTGGTGCTTGTGACCAGCTACCGCGCGGTGACCACGGTAGAGGCCGAAGCTGTCTACGACATCCAGCAGATAGGCGCCTCCAGCTCGACTGCCGCGCCAGGCGCCGATACCGGCGGGTTGCAGGAACCACCCCAGGAAGGCGGCTTGAAGGAGCCGGTTGCCGAGGGCGGCCTGCAGGAACCCCCGTCAGGCGATGTCAAGGAGCCACCCGGCGCTGAAACCCCCGCTGCGCCTGCAGCCGCAGTTGTGGCCGAACCGCCCGCAGCAGCCACCGCCAGCGCCGACAAAGCAACTGCTGGCGCGACCACACGCGATGCGCCGACCTGGTGGTGGGTCTGCTTTGCCATTCTCGGCGCGCTGGTCACCCTCTTCTATCTTTTCCTGAGTTTTGCGCGGCTGGAAATCTTCAAGATGCTCCTGACCTCGTTCTTCCCGCTGATGATTCTCATCATTTCGGTGCTCGGGTCCATCGTGATGGGGCTGGCCACACCGACGGAAGCAGCGGCAATGGGTGCGTTGGGTGGATTTGTTCTGGCCATCGCCTACAAACGCCTGACACTCTCGGTGCTTCAGGAGTCGGTTTTTCTGACTGCCAAGACCTCGGCCATGGTCTGCTGGCTGTTCGTCGGTTCGGCCATCTTCTCGGCGGCCTTTGCGCTGCTGGGCGGCCAGGAACTGGTGGAGACCTGGGTGCTCAGCATGAACCTGAGCAAGACCCAGTTTCTGGTGATGAGCCAGGCGATCATTTTTATTCTGGGTTGGCCGCTGGAATGGACCGAGATCATTGTGATCTTCATGCCCATCTTCATCCCTCTGCTCGACAACTTCGGCGTGGACCCGCTGTTCTTCGGTCTGCTGGTGGCGCTGAATTTGCAAACCGCCTTCCTGAGCCCACCGGTGGCCATGGCCGCGTTTTACCTGAAAGGCGTAGCGCCGAAACATGTGACCCTGAACCAGATCTTTCTGGGCATGCTGCCTTTCATGGGCATCCAGATTCTGGCCATCTTCCTGCTGTACCAGTTCCCTGCCATTGGCCTGTGGTTGCCGCAATTGCTGTACAAATAGGCAGGGATCGCCGACGATTTACAACCCGGGGGCGCGCAAGCGCCCCCTTTTTGTTGGCAAAGCGGTAAGATTGACGTTTACGTAAACGTCAACCAAATGTAGCCCGCCTCAAGGAGACATGCATGGCGAACAAGAGTCCATCCGCCCCAGCGCTTGCGGACTGGCAAGCCCCTGCGGGGAAAAGCGCTTCCCGGTTTTCCCTGGCCCGGCTGGATCCGGCAGCCAAGCCCTGGTCATCTGGCGACAAGGAAAGCGACAAGGCAGCGGTCGATGCGCTGGCAACGGAACTGGACACGCTGCAAGATCTGTTTTACGCCGACAGGCGCTTCAAACTGCTGGTGGTGCTGCAGGGTACCGACACCTCAGGCAAAGACGGCACGGTGCGCAGCGTGTTCAGCCGCACCAGCCCGCTGGGTGTGCACACCCTGGGCTGGAAAGCACCCAGCGAGGATGAAAGAGCCCACGACTACCTGTGGCGCATCCACAAAGTGATGCCGGCTGCGGGCGAAACCATGATTTTCAACCGCAGCCACTATGAAGATGTGCTGGTGCCCGTTGTCAATCAATGGATCACGCCCGGGCAAACCCGGCAGCGTTACCAGCACATCAATGATTTTGAACGCCTGCTCAGCGAGACCGGCACCGTGATCCTGAAATTCATGCTGCACATCGGCTTTGAGGAGCAGCGCGAGCGCCTGCAGGAGCGAGTTAACGACCCGACCAAACACTGGAAGTTCAGCATGGGCGACCTGGCGGTGCGCAAGCAGTGGGCTGACTACCAGAAGGCCTATGAAGCCTTGCTGCGCGCCACCAGCACACCTTACGCGCCCTGGACCATCGTTCCGGCCAACTCCAAAACACACCGCAACCTGATGATTGCCACCGTGGTGCGCGACACCCTGAAAAAACTCAAGCTGCGTTATCCCCCCAGCGATCCCGGGCTCAAGGGCCTGGTGATCACCTGAAAAAAATCCACGCGAAAGACCCCGCCATGACCGACCTGTCCGCCGAATACAAGGCCCTTGCCAACTACCGTCCCACGCACAAGGTGCGTTTTGTCACCGCCGCCTCGCTGTTTGACGGGCATGACGCGGCCATCAACATCATGCGGCGCATTTTGCAGGGCATGGGTGCCGAGGTCATCCACCTGGGACACAACCGCAGCGTCGACGAAGTCGTGACCGCCGCGCTGCAGGAAGACGCGCAAGGCATTGCCATCAGTTCCTACCAGGGCGGCCATGTCGAGTATTTCAAGTACATGGTGGACCTGCTCAAAAGCCGGGGCGGCGAACACATCCAGGTTTTTGGCGGCGGTGGCGGCGTGATTGTGCCGCCCGAAATACGCGAACTGCAGGCTTACGGCGTGACCCGCATCTACAGCCCCGAAGATGGCCAGAAAATGGGCCTGGCCGGCATGATCGGCGAGATGGTCATGCGCTGCGACAAGGACCTGACCGGCCTGGCCCCTGCGAACATTCAGGCGATTGAAGGCCATGGCGAAATGGCCTGGCGGGCGCTGGCGCAACTCATCACCGCGCTTGAGAACGGCAGCGCTGCGCCGGCGCTGGTCGAGGCGCTCAAGGCGCAAGCCGCCACAAAAAAAATACCGGTACTGGGCATCACCGGCACCGGCGGTGCCGGCAAGTCATCGCTCACCGACGAGTTGATCCGCCGCCTGCGTCTGGACCAGAACGACCAGTTGCGCGTGGCCATCATCAGCATTGACCCGTCACGCCGCAAGAGTGGCGGCGCGCTGCTGGGCGACCGCATCCGCATGAACGCCATCAACCC
>JAZKIE010000354.1:0-9545 GCA_040385025.1 Pseudomonadota bacterium
ATGCCGGAGGATGCCATCATCCCGGACACCTCCCCGCGAGCCTCCTCAGCCAGCGCCTCGCCAACGCCCGACCACGATGCCGAAGTGTTGCAGGACCTGCAGGCCATGTTTGCCATCCGCGATGCCCACCTGCAGCAGCCGGTGGACGGCCAGCCCGCGCCAGACTTTCAAAATACCGAGCCGTCTGTCCGGCGCGTGTAAGGAAGCGCTGAATAAGCCGTTGCGGATGCGCGGCAGCCGGATCGGGATGGGATGCAAGGCGGATCTCGCAGTCAATAGTTGACTATTGGCAAGAAATTCAACGCAACAGGCCGCCCGAGTCCGGTTGATCGCGCGCCGCAGGGGGCTTGTTCAGCGCTTCCCCAAGCCCTGGCTAGCGCACCAGCGCCGCGAGACGTCTGGAAAAATCCGCCTGCGTGTTGAGCTCGGCATACCAAAGCCGGTAACCCGCATCGCTGGGGTGCAGGCCATCTTTGGCGTTGAGCTCATCGGGCCGCTGGGCAAACGGATCTTCTGACTTGTCCTTGTACAAATTGACATAAAGCGCGCCGTTGTCGCTGGCCACCTCGCGTACAAAGCGGTGCAGCGTCTGGGAGCGCTGCGTCATCAGCCACGACCAGGGCGGAAAAAAGAAGGGCGCGCTGCCCACATTGCCCGAAGGCATCAACACCACCAGCCGGGCTTGCGTGCGCGCCAGCGCCGCAACACGGGCAATATTTTCTTCCAGCGGCGCGTAAGGCGTGAGGCGAATCACGTCATTGCCGCCACCCAGCACCAAAATCGCATCGAAGCGCTCGCCTGGCAGCTCGAGCTGGCGGGCAATGTCCGCAAACTTCGCGCCGTCTTTGGCCCGGTTGACGATCTTGAGAGTCGGATGGTCGCGCGCAATCAGCCCGGCCAGGCTGGCGGCCGGCGAAGACGCGCCCGTGCCCACCCCGGTGCTGTCGCCCACCACCAGCAAGCTCGCACCAGCACCCGCGGGCGATGCCTGGAACGGTTCGCTTTGCCGGGCCAGCTCGGCCGATTGCTTGATGCGCCAGGCGGCGCAGCCCGAGGTGGTGAGCACCACCAGGGCGGCAAGCAGGGAGACGGTGCCAAGCACGGAAGGACGGCGAAGTTTCATGGATACGACCTTCTTTCAACGGTTGAGCCAGGTGATGCTCAGTTGCAGCACCGTGGCAAACCCGACCCAGACGAGGTAGGGAAGGTTGACCAGCGCCACCCAGCGCGCACGCCGCCAGATCGCGGCCAGCGCCCAGACCAGCGTGACTAGCACCAGCACGATGTCCAGGCTCGCCAGCAGATTGTTTTTGAGGCCGAACTGGATCGGCGTGTACAGCGCGTTAAACACCAGGTTCAGGATGAAGGGCAGCAGCACAGCGAAAGGCAGGCGGCGCCTGAGGCACTGCAGCAACACAAAGCCGAAGCTGACGGCAATGATGATGTAAAGCACCGTCCACACAGGGCCGAACAGCGCAGCCGGTGGCGCGAAAAAAGGCTTGGCGAGTTGCGCGTACCACGCGTCGCTGCTGGAGCTGTCCATGCAAATTTTTGGGTTGGGTTTGACGGGGAGTCTTGAGAAAAATCAGCCCTTATTTTTGCCGCTGACAGGCCGCTGGCGCGCAGCCTGTGCGCTGATTGCGGGGTAGGACGCAAGCGCAAATACTGCGACTGCACATCCAATCACACGCCGTGCCCGTATCAGCATCAGCGTCGCGGCACGAAGCCTGGCGCCGTCTTTTACTTTTGCCAGCAGCAGGCGGACAATCGATGCATCGCCCAAGGAGATTTCATGACCCACCAGCACGCTTTTCCTAACCGCCTGGTGATGCTGCTGGCTGCGGCGAGCTGCGCGCTGGCCTTGTGGGCGCCGGCCCAGGCCGCGTCCTTGACCCCGGCCGATGAAAAAAACGTGCGCGCCACCGTGCAAGGCCAGCTGGCGGCTTTTGCGGCGGACGACGCGGACAAGGCTTTTTCTTATGCCGCGCCCAACATCCGCGAAGCGCTGGGCACGCCCGCCGGTTTCATGGCCATGGTGCGCAATGCCTACCCGGTGGTCTACCGCCCGGCCTCAGTGGCTTTTCTCAAGCCCGAAAACAAGGACGGCCAGGTGATCCAGCGGGTGCAGATGCTGGATGCCAGCGGCGACGCCTGGCTGGCGATTTACAGCCTGCAGCGTGAAGGCGCGTCCTGGCTCATCACCGGCTGCCTGGTGGTCGCCAATAAGGGGCGCATGGCCTGAGCTTGCAATTTGCTCCTCTTTTGATAGCTATCTGCGCATATCTGACCGGGGCTGGAGCCATATTTGATGGATTAATGGCAGATTTCAGGAGATGTTTGCTGACAGCGCAACCGCCTCAGCGCCTGCGCGCCAGCCGGCGTGGCGATCCCATGATGGGCTTTTCTGAAAGGCCTGCGCATGAAAACCGCTCTGAAATCCGTCCTTGGCGTTTTGTTGGCCGTCGGCCTGAGCGGCCAGGCGCTGGCCTGCTACACCGTCTACAACCGCGCCAACCAGGTGATTTACCACGCGGCGGCGGCGCCGGTGGACATGCGCTACCAGTTGCACCAGACCTTGCCCGCGGTGTTCAACGACGGACACATGGTGTTCTCCATTACCGACACCAACTGCCCCGCAGTAAATGCGACGCGCAGCAACGTCCGTGATGTCGCCGGTGGCAACGTTGTGTATGTGGTCCAGCGCGGGCAAACCAGGACCCGGCCTTACCGGGAACCGCGCAACTGACTTGATCCAGTTGGCGGCGTGGAAAGCGCTGTCTCAGAGTGAAAGCGTTTCGAACAGCGCGAACACGCTGGAATCTTCAGGCAGGACATACACCACGCTGTGGCTTCTGCCGAGCAAGGGGCTGACGATCGTTTCGTAAAACGCCACCGGCACCACCACGCACCCGAGTGAAATGCGGTTGTCTGCGGGCGTGACCGATGCGAGGCGCTCGCGCCGCTGCTCCTGGCTGTTGCCGGGACGCAAGCGGTGGATGGCCAGGCCTTCGCTGTAGTTGACCCAGATGACGTCTTCACCCTGCAAATTGCGGCCCGGCTGTGACAGGAAACGCCCTGCCGGCGTGGTGCGTTCTGCAGGCGGAATCTGCGTCACCGGCCGCTGTCCGATGCCGGGCACCGAGCGGTCACCGCTGGCCAACCCGAGCAAGGCGGCCGAGGCGCCGCGCAGGCGGCCACGGGCGTCGAACACAAACATCTTTGCGTCCTTCTTGTCGACGATGACAAAAGGCAGGCCTTTGTTGTCGGCCGAGGCCATCACCGATGCTGCGGCGTAACGCGCATCGGTGGAGGCTGTTTCGCCAGCAAAATCAGCCGACAAGGGCAACTGCAGCGCAGGCAGCTCGGGCATGGCGACAACAGGCATGGACAGCAAGACCAGCGCCCCCAGGGCAGCGGCGGCGTACAGCGTCGTCGTGCGTCGAATGCTCATCCAGTGTCCTGCCAGGTTGAATCAGTCCATACAGAACCGGGCAGGTGCCCGGAGTTGTAGGACATATCCTACCGGCTGGAGGCGGGATTGAGCAAGCGTGGGGTCATGTAACAGGCCTCTTTGCTCTATTTTTGATAGCTATTGATCCATGTATGACATGGGGAAAGAACTAATTTAATGAAAACTCGGGGAATTCCCGAGGAGGCATGCGTTGTAGGCTTTATCCCACAGACACGAAGCGCAGCTGAAGTCAGATCAGGGCTGGCTGGCGCTTTTTTGAGCCAAAACGGCTCTGGGTGCAACAGGCAAAAGCCAAAAAGGCGGGCTGCACAAAAGTCACTGGTCAAGGCCAACTTTTGCATTCGTGCGTAGGACAGCTTCCATTTTCTTTTCGACTATGTTTTTTGACATACAGCTGTGTTTGCCATTGACACAATATCGCCATGATTTCCAGGAAAGACGCTTTAAGAGACGCACTACTCGTTGAAGAATTGCGCATGCAACGAGTCAAGTGGCGATATGCAGCCCTGTCAAAAAAAATCCAGGCATATTCCGATGGTGGCGGTGAGCCGCCTACGCCAGAGGAATTCACGGCCTGGATAGACGACGGCAAAGAGTTGGAGCGTATCAGCGCAATGCAACTTGCCGCCGTTAAGGCCAAGTCGAGTTGAGCATCGAACCCCCCGCCAGATCGCGAGGATTTAACTGCGGGCTGCCTGCTTGAACCCCTGAAACACCGCTTGCAAGGAGCGGGTCTCGGGCAGGACATAGATCACACCGCGTCGCGAACCGAGCGCCGGTTTGACCACGTTGTCGTAAAAAGCCACCGGCAGATTGATGCAGCCGAAAGAAATCCGGTTGTCATCCGGCGTGGCAGACGCCAGCCGCTCAAGCCGGCGTTCGCTGGGCTCCTTGGCACGCACGCGGTGCATGGACACCGCCGCCTCATAGTCCACCCAGACAATGTCCTCGCCGAAGGAGTTGGTGCCGGGCTGCGAGACAAAACGCCCGGCCGGCGTGGTGCGTTCATGCGGCAGGATGGCCGACATTTCGCGCTCGCCGATGCCGTGCACCGAATCGTCGCCGACGGCAGAACCCATCAGCGCCGGCGTGGCGCCGTCCAGCGTGCCGTCCGGCTTGAAGACAAATACCCTCACATGCGGTTTATCAACGATGACAAACGGCATGCCACGGTGGTCGCGTGTTTCCATCGCCCAATCGGCCATCTGGCGCGCTTCAGGCGAAGGCTGTTCCTGGGCAAAGTCGGCATGGCGAGGCAGATGCGCCAGTGATGGCGCGATCACAGCCGACGGCGCGACAGCAGATGGCCTGGACGTCACCTGTCCGGGAAGAATCAGCGCAATCGCGGCGCAACCCATGCCCAGCCCCTTGAGGATGGCATCGAACTGCGACGGTTCGGTGGGGGTCATGATGTTTGAAAATCTGGAAATGGACGCGTCTCAAAGGATGCAGGGGAGGCGGATGAAATCACCCGGCTCCCCCGCGACCTATGGAACATGGGCTGCCGATTTAGTTGCGGTCAGCGCGTGGCTCAAGCGTGGTGTCCATGGTGCTGGGCGCCGCGGTCGTGGTGTCCATCGAGGTGCCGGTGCTGGTCGAAGGCTGGGCCTGCAGGGTGCTGTCAGCTGGCTGTGCCTGCGTCAGCGTGCCCTGGGCATTCGTCTCGCCGGGGACATTGGTCGCAGCGGTTTGTGCGTAGGCAAAACCAGCGCCGGCGACAAGTGCAGCGGCAGTGATGGCAGCAGTCAGAGATTGATTGAATTTCATGGGTAGCTCCTGAATAAACCCCGAGGGGCGGTTGATTGAAAAACGCCGATTGGTGATCGACTGAGTTCAATCTAGAACCTCCAATTTGTGCTGTGGGTCGGTGTCATGCGCATGCGCCTGTAGGACAGGTCCGCCCTGGCCGCGGATGCTTGCACCTCGTTACGTCCGCAGCCACAACAGACCAGAGTTCTACAAAATGCTACGTTTTCAGGAGCAGTACAGGCTTGAGTGACAAGGCTTGCAAGCAAATGGCAAAAGCTTGCCGTGGCGGGGCGGCGGACGCGCGACAGACGTGGACTACACCAGTCATCACCGACGGACTGCATGCGCCGCGCAAGGGATTGCGCAAACTGCAAGTGTGCTAGCCGGGTTTCGCGCTACAACGACAGGTATCCGACCTCCGCCCCCGGGCGAAACGTCGAAACATTGTCCAGCGAACCCGGCTGCATTTTTTTTGCCTGCTTCCCGCTGGCCTCCTCAAGCAGCAGCGGCTGTTTTCCCGGCATGCGCCATCGCCTGGCTGACTTCGTTGCTGCCCTGCGCCGCGCCGCTTTGCGGCACCATCTCCCCGTTGCGCGCCCTCACCTCGTCAAGCCTGGCCGCCAGCGCTTCGGGCACCTGCGCACCTGTGCCCAGGCACAGGCCTTGCGTCAATGTGATGTGGGCCGCTTCAAAGGTGCCGGCACCGGCGCACAGGATGGCGCGTGTAGGCGCGTCCTGCGCCGCCAGCACCAGCATGGCCGGCACCACGGCTTCGGGTTGCAGCGCACGCAGCACTTCTTGCGGCATCAGGCCCTCGGTCATGCGGGTGGCGGCCGTGGGCGCCAGGCAGTTGACGCGAATATCGTTTTTAGCGCCCTCGATGGACAGCGTCTGCATCAGCCCGACCAGCGCCATCTTGGCCGCGCCATAGTTGGACTGGCCGAAGTTGCCGTACAGGCCCGAAGACGAGGTCGTCATCACGATGCGGCCGTACTTCTGCGCGGCCATGATGTCCCACACCGCCTTGCAGCAATGCACGGCGCCCATCAGGTGAACGTCCATCACCAGCGCAAAGTCGGCCAGCGCCATCTTGGCAAAACTCTTGTCGCGCAGGATGCCGGCGTTGTTCACCAGGATGTCAACGCGGCCCCAGGCATCCATGGCTTGCTGGACCATGGCCTGCACTGCCGCAAAGTCGGTAACCGACGCGCCGTTGGCCATCGCCTCGCCGCCGGCAGCGCGGATCTCGGCCACGACCGCTTCGGCGGCACTGCCGGAGCCACCGGTGCCATCACTCGCACCGCCGAGGTCGTTGACCATGACTTTGGCGCCGCGCGCGGCCAGCGCCAGCGCGTGCTGTTTGCCCAGCCCACCGCCGGCGCCTGTGACGATGGCCACCCGGCCCGTGAAATCCATACCCATCTGCTGTCCCCTGTCGTGTTGGTGATCTGGTGTGCACCGCGAACCTGCTAGTCTCAACGGGCGAAGAGCCTGTACTGTAATGGACGGTGCAGCGCCTTGATGAAAGACCCGACACCCCATGGAACTCAACCTCGAAACCGTCACCACCCCGCCGCGCCCGGCCGCCACCGTGGTGCTGCTGCGCGATGCGCCGGCCGGCCTGGAGGTGTTTCTGATGAAACGCCACGGCCTGTCCGATGTGCTGGGCGGGGCCTATGTCTTTCCGGGCGGCAAGGTGGATGCAAGCGATGCCGATCTCGACATGGCGGCGCACCTGGACCAGCCACTGGCTACGCTGCACGCCGGGCTGGACGAGGCCGACATCAGCGAAATCACCGCCGGCGCACTGTATGTGGCGGCGCTGCGTGAAGCCTTTGAAGAATGCGGCGTGCTGTTTGCGCAAAGCGCTGCCTCGCCACAGCCTGCCGATCAGGCCGCCGCGCTGCTGCGGAGCGGCCTGGGCTTCAATGCGGTGCTCGCGCAGATGGCGCTGCGCCTGCAGACCCGCAGCATCCTGCCCTGGTCGCGCTGGATCACACCGGTCCAGCCCTCGGTCATGAACAAGCGTTTCGACACCCGCTTTTTTGTCGCGGCCGTCCCCAGCGGCCAGGTGGCGCGCCATGACGACTTTGAAACCACCGAAAGCACCTGGCTCAGCCCGCGCGAAGCGCTGCAGCAGTACTGGGCCGGTCAGATCGAGCTGGCGCCGCCGCAGATCATGAGCCTGGCGCACCTGGCGCGGCACAGCGCGGTGGACAGCGTGCTGGCCGCCGCGCGTGCGCGGCGCCCGCCGGTGATCCAGCCCGAGGCCTTCAACGACGACAACGGCCGCGTGATCTGTTACCCCGGCGATACGCGTCACTCGGTGCGTGAACCGGCGCTGCCCGGCCCGACCCGGCTGCACTACCGCAACAAGCGTTTTGAGCCGCTCAGCGGTTTCGAAGGGCTGTTTTCCTGAGTCGGCTCAGGCCACCTGCAGCCGTTCCTCGCTGACAGCCTGCGCGTGAACCACGCCCGCCAGCCACTGGTCGATCAGCGCCGGGTCGTTGATGGTCTTGAGCGACTGGTAAGCGGTTTCCGCTTCCGGGAAACGCCGGCGTAAAAAATTCAGCCACTGCTTGAGACGGCCGGGCCGTGAGCGTGCATCAAGCCGGGTGCAGACCAGGTGCCAGAAATCGGCCAACAGCGGCACCAGATCGGGCCAGCCTAGCGCCTGCGCTGGGCCCTCCCCCAGCGACGCCTTGATCGCCAGGCCCAGCCCGGGGTCGGCCACCGCGCCGCGGCCAATCATCAGCATGTCGCAGCCCGAGGCCTCGCGGCAGCGGCGCGCGTCGTCCACGGTCCAGATCTCGCCGTTGGCCACCACCGGTATCGCCACCGCCGCGCGGATGTCGGCGATGCGCTCCCAGTAGGCGGGCGGCCGGTAAGCCTGCGCCTTGGTGCGTGCATGCACCACCAGTTCATCGGCGCCGCCGCCGGCAATCGCCTGCGCGCATTCAACGGCCAGGGCGTCGTCGTGGTAGCCCAAGCGCATCTTGGCCGACACCGGCATGTGCGCCGGCACAGCGCGCCGCACCGCCGCCACAATCGCGGCCAGCGTGTCCGGCTCCTTCAGCAGCGCCGCGCCGCCGCCATGGCGATTGACAATGTTGGCCGGGCAGCCGAAGTTCAGGTCGATGCCGGCCGGCCCCAACGCCGCCAGCCGCGCAGCGTTTTCGGCCATACACACCGGGTCCGAGCCCAGCAGTTGTGCACGCACCGGCACGCCAGCCAGCGTGCGCCCACCGCTCAGCAGCTCGGGCACGATGCGTGTGAACACCCGCTCGGGCAACAACTGGTCGGTGATGCGAATGAACTCCGAGACGCAGCGGTCCACGCCGCCGGCCCGCGTCAGAATGTCGCGCAGCACGAAGTCCACAAGCCCTTCCATGGGCGCCAGCAAGATGGTCATGGGGTGATGCTACCGCGCGGCGCCGGGCGGCCAGGCGGCGCAGGCATTGCCCACCCCTCGCTTGTGAGTAAAAAAGGCCTCCAGCCCATACCGGTTCTGCGCAACAAGCTCTGTTTTTGATAGCGCTTGATTGGCCTTCCCGTCCTACAGCGATGGCAGGGACTTCTTACAGTGCGCGGCCGGTGCTGCGCCTAAATTGGTTGTTTCATCGAAGGAGACACCATGGCCCGGCCCTCTGCCCCCCACAGCACCGATCCCAAACGAGCCGGCCTTCAGGGCGCACCGGCTCAGCCAGGCCAGCAGGCCGCGCCCAAAGGCTGGCCTTTTGCCCAAGGTTCGCAGAACCACCTCGATGAAACCTCGGCGCCCTGGCCCCGGCCGTCGCGTCCCGCCGCCGGCAAACCATCGGGCCACAGCAAACCCGGTCAGTAAGTGCCGACGTAATCCTTCTTGCCCACTTCGACGCCGTTGTGGCGCAGGATGGCGTACGCCGTGGTGGTGTGGAAGAAGAAATGCGGCAAGCCGTAGTTCAGCAAGTAAGACTGGCCGCTG
Source organism: Pseudomonadota bacterium (assembly GCA_040385025.1). Classification (GTDB taxonomy): domain Bacteria; phylum Pseudomonadota; class Gammaproteobacteria; order Burkholderiales; family Burkholderiaceae_C; genus Polaromonas. The sequence goes on from JAZKIE010000354.1 coordinate 9,186, forward strand.
AAGATTTTTTCCTTGGGGGTGCCGGCCTGCGTCACGATGCGGCGCTCTTCGCTGCCCTCAATCTGGGAAACATCGAGGCTGCTGATAAAGGCCAGCGTCTTTTCAATACGCGCCTGCAGGTCGGCAAAAGTTTCTTCCTTGTCCTCAAAACCCGGCACCTCCGCACCGGCCAGGCGCGCCGACACCCCCTTGGCAAAGTCGCAGGCAATCTGCACCTGGCGCAGCAGGGCAAACATGTCGGGGTACAGGCGCGCCTGCAGCAGGGCGTTGGGCTCGATTTTTTTCGCCACGGCATGGGCTTCGGCCTTGGCCAGCACGGCGCTGAGCGCACCCAGCATCTGTTTGAAAACGGGAACGGAA
>JAZKIE010000355.1:0-10864 GCA_040385025.1 Pseudomonadota bacterium
ATTTACCGGGGAAATTTCTCGTTTCCGGGCTGCTGTTCACCAAAAAAAGGGCGGTTTTGGTCAGCCCGAGAAAATATGAGGACAATTTTGTCACTTGATGCAGACCGACCGAACCATCTTCATGTCCGTCAGCCCCATCAAAACCTTCTCCATGCCGTCCATCTTGAGAGTACGCATTCCGCTGTTGACAGCCGCTGAAAAAAGCTCGGCGACCCGCGCCCGTTCCTGAATCAGCTTTTTTGCCGCATCGTCGGCAATCATCAACTCGTGCAGGCCGATCCGCCCTTTGTAGCCGGTCTGGTTGCATTTGTCGCAGCCTGCGGCGCGGTGAAGCGTGAGTTTGCCGTCCTTGCCATAACGCTCCATCCAGTCGTCCAGCAGTTCTTGCGCCGCGCCACCGGGGTCGTCTTTCCAGGCTTCGGTGTTGCGCAGTTCTTCAGCGTATTCCTTGATGAAGTCCTTCAACTCCTGCGAATCCGGCTGGTAGGCCTGTTTGCAATCGCACAATTTTTTCGCAAGCCGCTGCGCCAAAATTCCAAGCAGGGCATCGGCAAAATTGAAGGGATCCATGCCCATGTCCAGCAGTCGCGTGATGGACTCCGGCGCCGAGTTGGTGTGCAGGGTTGAAAACACCATGTGCCCGGTCAGGGACGCCTCCACCCCCATCGAAACGGTTTCCTTGTCGCGTGACTCGCCGACCATGATGATGTCCGGGTCGGCACGCAGAAAAGCGCGCATGACGAGTGCAAAGTCGATGCCGGCTTTTTTGTTGATCTGGACCTGACGCAGACCTTTCTGGGTAATTTCAACCGGGTCTTCGGCCGTCCAGATTTTGGTGTCCGGCGTGTTCAGGAACTTCAGGATCGAATGCAGCGTCGTCGTCTTGCCGGAGCCGGTCGGGCCGCAGACGTAAAACAGGCCATAAGGTTTGGAAACGGTTTTTTCCAGACGCTCCTTGTTGTGCGCGGTGAGGCCGAGTTTTTCCAGCGGAATGGGCTCGCCGGCTGCCAGTATCCGCATGACAACATCTTCCACTCCGCCCGCCGACGGAATGGTGGCCACACGCAGCTCGATATCGAGTGGGCCGTATTTCTTGAACTTGATCTTGCCGTCCTGCGGTTTGCGTTTTTCCGAAATGTCGAGATCACACATGATCTTGAGCCGGGTCACCATGGCTTGACGAAACTGCGCCGGCACTTCGATGTAGGGCTGCAGGGTGCCATCGATACGGAAACGAATTCCTGTCTTGGCCTTGCCAGGCATGGGCTCGATGTGAATGTCCGACACCTTCTGCTTGTACGCATCAATAATGACTTTATTGACAAACTTGACCAGCTCGTTGTCGGCCGCAGCAGACTCCAGCGCCGAGTCGTCCGAGGCGTCATTTTCCAGCGGCGAGTCCATATCAGCCAGCAGCTGATCGATGGAGCCCCCTTCGTTTCCTGCACCGAAAAGCTGGCTCAGCGTTTCGTCAAATTCGGTTTGCGTCGTCACGCAATAGGCAAACTTGCTGATTTTGGGAAATACCTGAGGAACGACCCGTGCGCCGCGCACGGCCTCGGGATCCACACACATGATGACCAGGCCTTCGGGGGTTTCTTCCAGTGGCATCCAGCTTTGCTGCTCGACAAAATGCCGTTTGAGCAAGCCATGCAGCATCTCTGAACGAATCCGACCGGCATTGAACGGCTCATACGGCACGCCAAAGAACTTGGCCAGTGAAGCGCCTATTTGTGCTGGCCGGATCCGGTAGTCCGCCATCAACAGATGCTCCACTGACTGCACTTCTTCGCGCGCTTTTTGTACACACCGCAGCAACTCATCCTGCGACAACACACCATCGGCCACCAGCCCGTCGTATTTCGTCGCCCTGCGCCGTTGGCCTTCCTCCACCTTCTGCAGGCGCTGGCGAATCGCAATGCCCAGGGTCTTGCACAACTGCTGCGCGCCGTCCTCTTCCAGTCTGGCAAAGGGCTGGTCGCTGCGATTGTTGATGACCTGCAAAACGCCATACAGCGTATTTCCGTCCATCACTGGCGCGACCAGCATTTGCTTGGTGCGATAACCGGAGCGTTTGTCCACCTCCTGCAAAAAACTCAGGCTCGGGTGAATCTTCTTGAGCGCGTCGTCGTCATACACATCGGCAATGTTGACCAGGGTCTTGGACAGTGCCACATAACCGGCCACGCTCTGGGCGCTGATGGGCAGCTTGAGGTCCCGGCTGGTATTCAGGCCCGTCTTGACCTTGGAAACAATCGACGTGCGGTCTTCATTGACGGCGTACAGCGTCAGCCGGTCTGCGTTGAAGAGTTTGCAGATGTCCTGGCTGGCGTCCAGCATGATCTGGTCAATGTTTTCGGTCTCGTGAATGCGATTGGTCACCAGTTGCAACTGGCGAAAATACAGCGCCTCAAAAGTCACCCCCCGCTCCTGCGGAGGAAGCATCTGGGAGTCGAAAAATTCGTCCTCGTGGTCTCGTTGCACTACGGCGCTCATAGTTCAAACTCCTGGCCCGCACGCAACCAGCGTATGTCGTGGGTGACGTTGGGACCAAACGGCGCCGTCTGGTCAAAGCGCTGGATTTCGGCCATGATCAAATCGGTTTCTGCCGGCTTGGTATGGGTGATGTAAATCGGATAATTTTTGCCTTTGTCGATGCAATCAAGTTCGCTGGCAAGCGCATGGGGCGACAAATGCAGACTGCGTCTGGCCAAGTCGCGCTCCCTGTTGCTGAAGGCAGTTTCAATCACCAGCATGGCGACGTTGAGCTGGTTGATACGCGCCCAAAGCGCGGGGTTGCGCTCAGTGTCACCGGTAAACACCCAACAACCGGCACCCGCAGCCACAGAATAGCCGACCGCCGGCACCGTATGAACCGCAGGCAGTACTTCCACAAATTTTCCGGCGAGCAACAGTGTCTGTCCAATCGTCAGCGGGTGAAAGCTGATAAAGGGTGCCTCAGGCGTTGGTATTTTCGAGAAATCAGGCCAGATGGTGTTGTTGAAGATATGCGCCCTCAACGCATCTATCGTGCCCTGCAGCGCATGAATCTGTATCGGGCTTGTACGCTGCGCGGCAATCGCATCGACCATCAGTGGCAGGGCCGCAACGTGATCAAGGTGGGAATGTGTGAGCAGGACGTGGTCAATGCCGCGCATCTCATCAAGCGTGAGGTCACCCACCCCCGTCCCCGCATCAACCAGCACGTCATGATCGAGCAGAAAAGACGTGGTTCGGCAGTCTTTGGCGATGGCCCCCGAGCAACCCAGTACACGTACTTTCATGGTTTTTACACTTGATGCGCCTACAGGCTGCGCTTATTTGGTTTCGAAGTTGGTTGCGCCGTCCCATTCGGGATCAAATGGCAGCAACCTCATGGAGGCTACACGCTCCGCGTACAGCCGGTAAAGGTACTTTTGCGCATTCATGCGCTGTAAGTTGAGCAAATGCACGTCGCAAGCATCCCACACCTGGTCGCGGTAGGCCTTGAGCGCGAGGGCCCACTCCTTCAACTCGGCGCCTGTTCGCGTGTCCAGCAGGCCCAAAGGCGCCAGCGGACAGAAAATGGCCACCGCCTGGTCCTTGCCCTTGACCCGCACCCTGTCCAGCTCTTGCCATGCAAAGTCTGTGGCGAGCTTGCGGGTCGAATCGCTGACCACGGTATCGACGCCGTAGATTTTGGACAGCCCTTCCAGGCGCGAACCCAGGTTGACGGAATCACCAATCACCGTGTAACTGCGGCGTATGTGGGAGCCCATGTCACCGACACACATGCTTCCGGTGTTCAGCCCGATACCTATGCCGATTTCCGGCAATCCCTGGGCACGGTGTTCTTCGTTGAGCTGGCGAATCGCATGCCCCATTTCGATGGAAGTTTTGACCGCCAGACCGGCATGCTCCGGCGTGTCCACGGGCGCGCCCCAGAACGCCATCACGCAATCCCCCATGTATTTGTCGATGGTGCCGCGGTTATTGCGGATCAAGTCAGTCAGCCTGCTGAAAACGCTGTTGAGCAATGACTGGAGCTGCGTGGGCTCCATGGTCTCGGACATTTTGGTGAACCCGCGCATGTCACAAAACATGACCGTCAGTTCCTTGGCCGACGCTTTCATGCTGTAGCTGTCGGGGTCCTTGACCATTTCATCGACGAGCTCAGGCGGCACATAGGTACCAAACAGATTGGCCAATTCCCGTTTGGAACGGCTTTCGACAAAGTAGCCATAACTCATGTTGAGCGCAAAGGCGGTCAGCGCCATCACCAGCGCGGTGGCCAATGGCAACACCAGTCCATACGCCGAGTAGAGCCACAAATTGAGGCCGACCAGCAGCGCGACCATGCCCACGCTGGTTGCGACGGCTTTGGGGGCAGACAGCATGGGCAGCGCAAATGCCAGCGTCAGTCCGGACAAGATCAGAATCAGTACGTCATACCCGACCGCGTAATCCGGCTTGACGAACACCTTGCCATCGAGGAAGCCCGAAATCACGTTGGCATGGGTCTCCACGCCCGGGTAGGTTTCCCCGACAGGCGTCACCCTCAAGTCGAGCAAACCCGGCGCGGTGGTGCCAAGCAGAACAATTTTGTCCTTCAGCTGGCCCGGCGCTACCTTTTTGGCCAGCACATCGGAGGCCGAGATATACCGGAAAGAACCGCCACCGGCACCACCTGGTCCCCTGAAAGGCACCAGGGTCGCCACCCGGTCGTCGACAGGAATAGCCAGTGTCTTGTTGCCCTGCTTCAGCAGAATGCTTTCCAGGCCCTGGTAATTGCGGGTCAAAAATCTTTCCTGCGGAAACCCGGGCTCGACGCTGGGCAAACCAACCAGCATGCGAAACATTGCCAACGACAGGGATTCGTAATATTGGCCTTTGTATTCAGCCAGCAACGGAATGGAACGAACCACGCCGTCCCCCTCGGTGATGGAGTTGAAAAAGCCCGCCATCGGCGCCGCCTTGGCAACCACATCGATATTGGCGCCGTAGCCATTCCAGCTGGTGACCTTGATGGGCCGGCCTTTCATCGCCTCGCGGTCCATCACGGGGGCAGGCAGCAGGCCGTTGACCCGCCCATCCCGGTCACTGGTGAAGTAATAACCCAGAACAACCGGGCGCTTGGTGATCGATTTCGCAAAAACAGCGTCGTAGTCCAGACTGCCTTGTATCTGGCCCAGTTTGTCGGCAAATGACGGCTGATCCTTCAGTTCGTTTTGCGCCAGCTGCCTGAGCCGCTTCAAACCGGAACTGTCATCGGCCTCCGCAAAAACCACGTCAAAACCCAACATGGCCGCTTGCTGGCGGTCCAACAACTCTTCCACCAGTTCCGCCAGCTTGTTGCGCCCCCAGGGCCAGCGGCCCACCTCTGCGAGGCTTTTTTCGTCAATGTCCACAATGACGATGCGCTCGTCGACCGTCCTGGGCATGGTGGCGCGAAGCCGGGCATCGTAAAGAATGTCGTCAAGCCGCTGCAAAACGTCCAGCCTGAGCACGCCCCCTGCATGCAGCAATGCAAATATCAGCGGGATCAGCGTGACGGCAATGCGACGCCAGTGCCGGAAAAGAAGTCGCATAGGGCCTCTCAGAGTGCGGCGCTTGAAATCGGTTGTCCGGTCAACGCCTAACAACCATCCGGATCAATGCTGTACAAACTGCATTTGTGTGCCCGCCAGCTCCAGGACATCGCCATTTTTAAGCGGCACAGGCTCCGCGCCAATGGACGCACCATTGAGGGTAGGCCGGTTGTCGCCTTCGACATGCGCGACAACAAAACCATGCGGCCTTTTGGTAATGGCAGCAACCGCCACACCGGGTTTGCCAATGGTGGTGACCACTTTGACCAGCGCGACCTCCCGGCCAGCCGCTGCGCCAGACATCACCTTGATGGCCGCATGGCCAGTGCCACCCTCCACAGGAGAAGGCGCGGCCGCGCTTGCTGCCGGAGCGACCAAACCAGCCGAACCCGCCTTGATGATCATCGTTTTCTCGAAGCCGGCGCTTGCGGTTTCGTTCACATATTTGATCTTGTACTTGCCGATCTCGACGGTGTCCCCATTGCTGAGTTGCTGTTTTTTGACGGCTTTGCCATTGAGATAGGTGCCATTGGTGCTGTTCAAATCTTCGACGAAGACTTCATTGCCCGACATTTGCAGAACCGCATGCTCGCCACTGACGGCCAGGTTGTCGATGACGATGTCGTTGTAAGGCCGCCGACCCAGGGACGTACGGTCCTTGGTCAGTTGCACCTCCTTGATGACGACACCGTCAATAGAGACGATCATTTTCGGCATGGCCGACTCCTGTCATTTTTTAATTTGGCTCTCAATGGCTATTTTCCCAACATTCTTGATAGTAGTCCGCGTTTAACCGAGGCTTCCTTGGCTTGAGCCAGCAATACTGAAATATTATCCCGCCCACCCCCGTTATTGGCCGCAATAACAAGTTGCCTGGCGATCTGATCGAGTGATTTCGATCCCAATAGAATAGCCGCAATCGCTTCGTCGCTGATCATGTCGGACAGGCCATCAGAGCACATCAGATAGATATCACCCAACTCCACGCGGTGTTCGTTGACTTCCAGCAACACCGCATCTTCGACCCCCAAAGCCCGCGTGACCAGGTTTTTGTTCACCGAAGTGAGCGCTTGTTCAGGCGTGATCAGCCCCGCATCAATCTGTTCCTGCAGCAGCGAGTGGTCCTTGGATATCTGCTGAAGCTGAGTCCCCCGCAAACGGTAACAGCGCGAGTCACCGATATGACCCAGCATCAGGCGCATGCCCTGGAACACACCGACCACCAGCGTGGTGCCCATGCCGGAATATTGGGGGTTGGAGTTGGCCGCATTGAAAATGGAATGGTTGGCATTTTCAACGCAAATCTCCATGGCGCGCCGCACCTCTTTGGAGTTGGCGTTTTTGCCCGCCTGGGACAACCACCGTCCCAACTCCGACTTGATGAAAGCGGTGGCCATACCGCTGGCTATTTCCCCAGCGTTATAGCCGCCCATGCCGTCAGCCAGAATGCACAGATTGGTAGCGGCATCAAAAGTTACCGCGTCTTCGTTGTTGTCCCGAGTTAAACCCGGGTCAGTCTGGGTACAAATCTCGTAAATCATTGTTTTTTGTTATGGCTTCGCATCTTTTTCGGCATGGCCTGCCGCGGCATCGAAAGGCGTCTGGGTGACGACTGTTTTTTCAAAGGAAGGTATCTCTCCGGCTGCTAAAACGACGGTTTTCTCACCCGCCTCCGGTACCCCCACAGCCTGCAATGCCGTCGCCGAAGGCGGCAAAGTGACAGCGCCGGACAGCGCCGCGATCACACCGCGCAAATCGGCAGCAAACTGCTCACCTTCTTGGTACCGCGTCTCGGACTTTTTGCTGAGCGACAAGGCCACGATATCCGCCAGGCGACCGGACAACTCCGGTCGGATGATGCGGATGTCCGGTGCCGGTTCATTGGCGATTTTGTACATCAACTCCGCCATCGAGTCACCGCGGAAAGGCAGCACACCGGCAAGCATCTGAAAAAGCATCACGCCCAGGGAATACAGATCTGAGCGGCCATCGACCTTTTTGCCGGCGATCTGCTCGGGCGACATGAAGCTCGGTGTTCCAAGCACCATACCAGTTTTGGTTTTGCTGGAGTCAGTGATGCGGGCAATGCCGAAATCAGTCACCTTGACGGTGTCGGTCTCGGGGTCATACATGATGTTGGCAGGTTTGATGTCACGGTGCACCACGTTTTGTTTGTGGGCATAAGCCAGCGCCTCGGCCACACGCGCAACAATCGAAAGCACCTTGGGGATGGCCAGCAGATGGCCGTCTTTGGTCACATCCGACAGATCCTTGCCCTTGAGGAACTCCATGGCGATATAGGCCAGGTCATGCTCCTCGCCGGCATCGAAGATCGTCACGATGTTCTGGTGCTGCAGCCGACCTGCGGTTTCAGCCTCCCGGAAGAAGCGCTCGCGGGCATCCGTCAGCTCGTCGCCCTCGAACTCCTGGCTCAATGCCATGGTCTTGATTGCCACCACACGACCGATTTTTGGGTCTTTGCCCAGATAAACCACCCCCATGGCGCCTTTGCCCAGTTCTTTTTCAACCTGGTAGCGGCCCAACATGGGTTTTTCGACACCACCGCCATCGAGCAGCATGGTCCCGCCCGGATGCGCGCCCCCCCCTCCAAGGATGACGGTTTCAGACAGGTTTTTTGCCCGCTTGAGTTTGGCCTGCAGGTCTTTGTGGTTCTTGTTGTGGCCGGCCATGTACTCGTACACGGCTTGTGCCTTGTTGAACTGTCGCTTGCGCTCGAAATCGAGCGCAAGGTTGTTCATGTTGTCCATCAGCGCATCGGTAAATGGTACGCGCCGGAAGCGGTCGAAGGCCATGTCGAGCTGGCCCTGCCCTTGAAGTGCCAGGCCCATCATGCGATTGGTTTCTGCCGACTCCTCGTCAGATTTGAGTTTTCCGGCCTCGGTCATCAAGAAACGCTTGGTGGTCAGGGCCAGATGCCCGATGACCAGCAAGGCCGCGGGAAAAACAAACTTGAGCCAGGTCGCCGCTGCCGAGAGCAAAACAAACTCGATCACCAGCAACACCACAAACATCAGCAACGTCACCATCGCCGCCTTGCCGGCGGACAGACGCGGCAAACCGGCGATCAGGTAGGCGGCGACCACCAGCAACACCCCCAGCGTGGCCCAGATGCCCCAGCCCGGTTGAACGATGAAATGTTCACTCAGGATGCTGGAGGTGATGTGGGCAATGGTCTCCGCAGGTGACAGTCCCGGACCGGCTGGCGTCGGGAACTGCGTTCCCACCCCGGCTGCCGTGGCGCCGATGACCACAATCTTGCCGCTGTACTTGCTGGCCGGAATCTTGCCTGACAGCACGTCGTAAAAAGAGTCCACCGTGAACGCCGGCTTACCGTCCCTGCCCTTGTAGAACTGCGGCAGCATCAATGCGGCCTCGTCGGTGCCGATGCGCAATTTTCCGATTTGCACCGACTCCACCCCGTTCAATTTGATATCTGACGCGTCAAGGTTCAGACTTTTGACGGCTGCCAGCAACCCCATCGAGGGCACCGCCTTGCCGTAATAATTGATCAGCAAAGGCTCCTGCCGCACCGCCCCATCCACATCGGGCAGCTGGTTCAAATGCGCAACGCCCGCCGCGCTGTTGCCGATGATTTCTATCGGCTGTTGTCCGCGAACAGCTGGCAGCGAGAACCCCCCGGTCTCTTCAACGGCGCTTTTGAGCGCGTATGCGGGCAGAGGATTGTCCGGTTTGCCCTGGGGCTCACCCAGTACAAACACCGAGGGGACCAGCACATTGGCCGCTTTGGCCATGCTGGCGGCAAGCTTGGCATCCGTGTCCAGCGTGATCTCGGCCTCTGCGATGACCTTGCTCAACTGCTCATTGAGACCGCCCTGGGAAGCAGCCGGGTCGCTCACCGGCCCCAATGCTTCCTTGATCTTGCGAATAAACACCAGGCCACGGTCGGTTTGGGGTTCAAAAAAGAAGGCTGTATGGGCAATCGTTTTGGCTTTGGCTGCGGCCAACTGATCAATCATTAGCGCATGCACATCGCGCGACCAGGGCCAGCGGCCGATGTTGGCAATACTCTGATCGTCAATGGCGATGATCGCGATGCGATCCGATGGCTGGCGCGACGTGCTGGTGCTGGCGAAGTCGTAATAGCGACGCTCCAGCGTGCCAAAGAAGTCGGTGGCGGCGTGCAGGCCCAGCACGGCAAGCACCACCAGGACGCCAACAAACCAGTCTGCCCGCCAGAATTGCCCGCGCTTACTTGATGATGTGGCCACGTCCCGCCCTTTGTCCTGGTTCGCTGTTCATATCCACTCTCACCGATGTGGTTGCGCCACGCGACCACACGGCCACGTGACATCGCGGTTACAAATTTCGTATTTGCGGACGTTAACAGACGCCTTGAACACGGACAAGGGACTTTTGCACACGGCACAAGGCTTGTGTTGCAAATTTGGTGCCGCAGCCGCCTAGGCTGCAGCCCCGGTGAGGAGGCTGGGGCTCAGGCCGGGGCTGCCGGCTTGTGCCGGGCCTGCACAATCTTGCCCGCCGCGAGGACGAACAAAGCACCTGCCGTTGCCGCGACATAGCTCCAGACAGCCGAGTCAGGCAAATAAGCCTTGATGGCGGGGTCGGTCCAGGCCATCTGCCCGGCGATCCAGCCCAGCAGCATGGCGCCCAGCGTGATGATGATGGGGAAACGCTCCATCAGCTTGAGCACCAACTGGCTGCCCCAGACAATGATGGGAATGCTGACCAGCAAACCGAAAATGACCAATGGCAGCTGGTGGTCCTGATGGGCGCCCTGAGCCGCGCCCGCAATCGCCAGCACGTTGTCCACACTCATCACCAGATCAGCAATGATCACGGTTTTGACGGCGCCCCAAAGCTTGTCGCTGGAGCTGATGTTGTGCGCGTCCTCGCCTTCGGGTTGCAGCAGCTTGACGCCAATCCACAGCAGCAGCAGGGCGCCCACAATCTTGAGATAGGGAACGGCCAGCAGCGCCAGTGCAAAGGCAATCAGCAACACGCGCAACACAATCGCGCCCATGGTGCCGTAAATGATGCCCTGGGTGCGCTGCTTGGCAGGCAGGTTCCGGCATGCCAGGGCGATCACCACCGCGTTGTCGCCACCCAGCAGGATGTCGATCATGATGATCTGGCCAACCGCAAGCCAGAAACTGGCCGTCATGAACTCTTCCATGGAAACCTCTCAAAGGGAATCGAAAAGGCCGATTGTCAGCGAAGACAATCGGCCCGACAGTTGACCGGACTCAATTTTCCGGAATTTACAGCAGGGCTTTCAGCAATTTCGCCATTTCTGA
>JAZKIE010000356.1:0-2815 GCA_040385025.1 Pseudomonadota bacterium
CGCCGATGCCTTTGTAGGGTCCGGCCTGCGCGCCCGTCACGCCGCGCGCAAACTCGGTTTGCACCATCTCGTAAATCGTCTCGTCGCGAAACCAGTTGTCGTAGTCGGCGCGGTTGCGGTACAGGCGGATGAAAGGCACGACGGTGACGCCGGCCTGTTGGGTCTGCACCAGTGAGGCCAGCGCCTTGGTCCCATCGTTGGGCCGGGAGTTGGCGACGATGGCCTTGACACCGTTGCGCTGCATGCGCGCCAGCACGTCGGCGGGGCTGTGGGGACCTGCGCTGCCGTTCCAGGCTTCCTCGTTGTAGTGCAGGTGCGCGTCGAACAGCGGGCCGGCGTAGTCCGCAGCCTGCGCCGCCAGCGGCGCAATCGCTATCAAAAACAGAGCTGCTTGCGCCCGCCAGCTCTGGGCCAGATGCCAGAAAGGCTTGGAAGTTTGACTGCGAACCATGCTCAGCCCAGGTGTTTGGCGAAGAAATCCAGCGTGCGCTGTCTGGCCAGTTTGGCTGCGGCTTCGTTCCAGGAGCCGCGCTGGTCGCAGTTGAAGCCGTGGTTGGCTTCGTAGATGTGGACCTCCACGCCCGGCTGCGCTTTTTTGAAGGCCTCGACGGTGTCCAGCGGGATCCAGTGGTCCTGGTTGCCGAAGTGGGCCATCACCGGGCAGGCCGGCTGGCGCGCCGGCTCGTCACCCGCCGTCATGCCGCCACCGTAATAAGGCACGGCCGCCGACAGGCCGGACAGGGTGCAGGCGGCGCGCCAGGTCAGCAGGCCGCCCCAGCAGAAACCCACGATGCCAACCTTGCCGCCCGAGGTTTGCGCCGCATGGTTGATGGCGGCCTGGATGTCCTGCAGCACGCCAGGCGCGGGCAGGGCTTCGACCGCCCCCTTGAGCGCAAAGCCAGCGTTCATGTCGGGCTCGGTGTAGCCGAGCTCAACGCCCGGCTTGACGCGCTGGAAGGTGGCCGGCGCGACCGCCAGATAGCCGGCAGCCGCATAGCCGTCGGCGACCGAGCGGATGTGCGAATTGACGCCAAAAATCTCCTGCAGCACCACGACCGCAGCTTTGGGTTTGCCGACCGGCTCGGCCACGTAGGCCGGAAAAACAAAACCGTCGGCGGATCTGAGGTCAACGAAGTTAGCCATGATGAAAGTCTCCTGATAACGCAAGCTTGCTGGGGTTCAATTTACTTCGCGGCCAGTTTTTTCTCAAGCAGATCCAGGCGGTCCTGTCCCCAGAAGATCTCCCCGTTGACAACGTAGCTGGGCGCGCCAAACACGCCGGCATCAATCGCCTGCTGCGTGTGTGCTTCATACAGTTGCTGGATCTCAGCGCCCTGCGATTGCGCCAGCCGGTCGGGGTTCCCGCCACCGGCATGCAGGATTTCCGCCAGCACCTGCGCGCTGGCGATGTCACGCTCTTCGGCCCAGACCGCGCGGAAGATGGCGCCCGACAGCGCCATGGCCGCGGCGCTGCCGTCGTGCTGATCCACCGCAGTGATCAGGCGCGCAGCCGGGTCGCCGCCCACGGGGAAAAATTTGGGTTGGCGGTTCAGCGGCGTCTTCAGGTGCTCGCTGAAGCGCTGCAACTCGACCAGCCGGTAGGCCTGGCGCTGGGGCGCGCGCTGGCCCAGCGGCAGGCCGCCGGAGATAGGGAAAATCTTGCCGAAGTCCACCGGCAGCACACGCACGGCCGCTCCGGCTGCAGCGGCGATCTGCGCAAAACGCTGGTGGCCCAGGTAGGTCCAGGGGCTTTGCGGCGTGAAGTAGTAGTCGATGGTGATGCTCAAGGATGTCTCCTGTTGGCTCTGCAGCCGATTGATGTACATTGATTCGGGTCCCACCGGTTTGTAACCGGGATTGCTTTTTTTTGCTGGAGGCAGGCTTTGTCCCAAGTTGTTTTGATCACCGGTGGCTCACGCGGCATTGGCGCCGCCACTGCCTTGCTGGCCGCCCGCCAGGGGTATGCGGTGGCCGTCAACTACACGGCCAATTCGCTGGCCGCCGACGAGGTGGTGCGGCAGATCCGCCAGGGTGGCGGCAGCGCCATCACGGTGCAGGCCGATGTGGCCGACGAGGCCCAGGTGCTGGCCATGTTTGAAAAGGTCGACGCCAAGCTGGGCCGGCTGACGGCGCTGGTCAACAACGCCGGCGTGGTGGACCGCACCGAAAGGGTGGACGCCATGAGCGTGGCGCGCCTCAAACGCATGTTCGACATCAACGTCATCGGCACCATGGTTTGCGCGCGCGAAGCCGTCAAACGCATGAGCACGCGCTACGGCGGCGCAGGCGGCGCCATCGTCAACGTCTCCAGCGTGGCCGCCCGCCTCGGCGCGCCCGGCCAGTATGTGGATTACGCGGCGGCCAAGGGCGCGGTGGATGTCTTCACCATCGGCCTGGCCAGAGAGGTCGCCGGCGAAGGCATACGCGTCAACGCGGTGCGGCCCGGCATCATAGACACCGAGATCCACGCCTCGGGCGGCCTGCCGGACCGCGCGCGCGATCTGGCGCCGCAGGTGCCGATGCAGCGCCCCGGCACGGCCGGGGAAGTCGCACAAAGCATTGTCTGGTTGATGGGCAGCGAATCGAGCTACACGACAGGCGCGCTGCTGGACATTGCAGGAGGCCGCTGATGGATGGTATGGCCTGGTTTGTCATCCCGGACCAGATCCGGGATCTACGCTTCATCAACCACCGCTGGTCGTTCGTGGCATGGATTGCGGATCAAGTCCGCAATGACAGACAAAGAGAAGGCAAGGAATAATGGACTTCAAACCTCTGGTGACCCTGCTGGCCATCGTCAACCCGCTGGCCATCG
>JAZKIE010000356.1:2915-4093 GCA_040385025.1 Pseudomonadota bacterium
ACCCTGCTGGCCATCGTCAACCCGCTGGCCATCGTGCCGTTTTTCATCCACTACACACGCGGCTTCTCGGCGGAGCAGCGGCGCCGCACCATCGTCACGGCCGCGTTCAGTGCCTTCCTGGTGATTGCCACCAGCGCACTGCTGGGGCTGCAGATTCTTGAATTTTTCAGCATCTCGCTGGCCAGCTTCCAGGTTGGCGGCGGCATGCTGCTGCTGATCAGTTCCATGAACATGCTGAACGCGCAGCCGGCTGAAGCCAAGCCAAACACCCACGAGCTCGAAGACGGCGCCGAAAAAGCCGCGATGGGCGCCAGCATCGCGGTGGTGCCGCTGACCATTCCGCTGCTGACCGGCCCGGCCACCATGTCCACCGTGGTGATTTACGCCGAAAAAGCCCAGAACGTGCTGCAACTGGCGACGCTGGTCGGCTACGGCGTGGTGATAGCCCTGGCCACGGCCGTGTGTTTTGCACTGGCCGACCCGATTGCGCGTGTGCTGGGCAAAACCGGCATCAACGTGATGACACGCCTGATGGGCCTGATCCTGGCGGCGCTGGCGATCGAGGTGATGACCGGCGGGCTGCTCAAGCTGTTTCCCATCCTGGGCCGGGGTTTGTAAGTAAAACTGGCCTTCAGCCCACGCCACGCATGCGCAAGCAGCTACTCTTTTTGTAGCATCTTGACCAGCCGGTTGCTGGTGTTGCGCAGGCGCTGGGCCAGCAATTGGGTGATCTTGACGACCAGCTTGGCGCCGACGCCGGGGTGCTGGCGGATCAACTGGCCAATCGCTGCGCGGCTGAGCACGGCGGCTTCCACGGTGTCGATGGCGGTGCAGGTGGCGTAACGCGCATCGCGGTCGAACATCGACATCTCGCCCAGCGCCGCGCCTTCGGTGGCCACGCCCAGGCGCGAGAAACTCTCCTGTGATTTGGGCTCATCTTCGCCGGGCGGCGTGGCCTTGGTCACGTCGACGGTGCCGCTGAGCAACAGCAGCATCCAGTCGCCCTCGTCGCCTTCGCTGATCAGCACCTGGCCCGGCTGCGCGCGTATCAGCAGCATGGCCTCGCCCAGGGTGTCGAGTTCGGGCAGCGTGAAGTCTTCCAGCAGGGCCGAATGTTCGAGCAGGCCCGGCCCGCGCCCGGACATCTTCTGGCAGTTGCCGAGCAGTTCCAGCCCGGC
>JAZKIE010000357.1:0-8331 GCA_040385025.1 Pseudomonadota bacterium
CCGGTGATGGCATCGGCACCGAAATCGTCGCAGAAGCCGTCAAGGTCCTGCACGCCCTGGACCTGAAGTTTGAAACCGAGACCGCGCTGGTTGGCGGCGCCGCCTACGACGCCCACGGCCACCCGCTGCCCGACGCCACCCTGAAACTCGCGAAAGAATCCGATGCCATCCTGTTCGGCGCCGTCGGCGACTGGAAGTACGACACGCTGGACCGCCCGCTGCGGCCTGAGCAGGCCATCCTGGGTCTGCGCAAAAACCTCGGCCTGTTCGCCAACTTCCGTCCCGCCATCTGTTACCCGCAACTGGTGGACGCCTCCAGCCTGAAACGCGAACTGGTGTCCGGCCTGGACATCCTGATCATCCGCGAGCTGACCGGCGACATCTACTTCGGCCAGCCGCGCGGCCGCCGTGTTTCGCCCGACGGCCACTTCCCCGGCAGCGAGGAAGCCTTCGACACCATGCGTTATTCACGCCCCGAGATCGAGCGTATCGCCCACGTCGCTTTCCAGGCCGCCCGCAAACGCAGCAGCCGCGTCACCAGCGTCGACAAGGCCAATGTGCTGGAGACCTTTCAGCTCTGGAAAGACGTGCTGACCGAGATCGGCAAGGAATACCCCGACGTCGCGCTGGACCACATGTATGTGGACAACGCCGCCATGCAACTGGTCAAGGCGCCCAAGAAGTTCGACGTGGTCGTCACCGGCAACATGTTCGGCGACATCCTGTCCGACGCCGCCGCCATGCTGACCGGCTCCATCGGCATGTTGCCTTCGGCCAGCCTGAACACGAAGAGCCAGGGCCTGTACGAGCCCAGCCACGGCAGCGCGCCCGACATCGCCGGCAAGGGCGTGGCCAATCCGCTGGCAACAATTTTGAGCGCGGCCATGATGCTGCGCTTCAGCCTGAACCAGCCCGAAGCCGCCGTGCGTATCGAAAAAGCCGTGGACGCGGTCTTGACCCAGGGTCTGCGCACACCCGACATCTACAGCGAAGGCACGACCAAAGTCGGCACCAGCCAGATGGGCGAAGCCGTCGTGAAAGCGCTCCGGCAGGCCTGAAACCACGCCAGCCAGCGCCGCGGCGTTGGCTGGCAACCACAGGCCAGGCCGGCAAATGGCGCACTGCGGCGTCGGGCCGGCCCGCCGTGATTACAATAGCCCCATGCGTAAAAACCCCGCACTCACCCGCTTCATCGCCGCTTCGCGCGCGATCAGCGCTGCGCCGGTTTTTGCCCAGACCACCAAAACGACCACCATTAAAGGCTAACAAGCCTGGTTCGTCGTGCCCTGCCGGCTCGATGAGCCGGGCCAAAAAGCCGTTTTTCTGACTTTTTGAAGGGCAACATCATGAAACTCAAGGGCAATCTCACGGGACTCGTCGGCTGGCGCGGCATGGTCGGCTCGGTGCTGATCGACCGCATGCAGGCCGAAGGCGACTTCGACCTGATCGAGCCGGTCTTCTTTTCGACCTCCAACGCCGGCGGCAAGGCCCCGGCACAGGCGAAAAACGAAACCACGCTGAAAGACGCCTACGACATCGAGGCCCTGAAAAAGTGCGACGTGATCCTGACCGCCCAGGGCGGCGACTACACCTCCGAGGTCTACCCCAAGCTGCGCGCCGCCGGCTGGACCGGCCACTGGATCGACGCCGCGTCGACCCTGCGAATGAATGACGACGCCATCATCGTGCTGGACCCGGTCAACCTGCCGGTGATCCAGAAGGCAATGGCGGCAGGCGGCAAAAACTGGATTGGCGGCAACTGCACCGTCAGCTGCATGCTGATGGGTGTGGGTGCGCTGTACAAGGCCGGGCTGGTCGAGTGGATGACCTCCATGACCTACCAGGCCGCGTCCGGTGGCGGCGCGCAGCACATGCGCGAGTTGCTGACGCAGTACGGCACGCTCAATGCCGAAGTCCGCGCGCTGCTGGACGATCCGAAATCGGCGATTCTCGAAATCGACCGCCGCGTGCTGGCCAAACAGCAATCCTTGTCGTCCGCCGAAATGAGCAACTTCGGCGTGCCGCTGGGCGGCTCGCTGATTCCCTGGATCGACAAGGACCTGGGCAACGGCGTCAGCAAGGAAGAATGGAAGGGCGGCGCCGAAACCAACAAGATCCTGGGACAAGGCGCGAGCTTCGGCACGGCCGAGACACCTGTCGATGGATTCTGCGTGCGCATAGGCGCGATGCGCTGCCACAGCCAGGCGCTGACCTTCAAGCTCAAGAAGGACGTGCCGCTGGCCGACATCGAGGCCCTGATCGCGGCCGACAACGCGTGGGTCAAGGTCGTGCCGAACACGCGCGAGGCCAGCATCAACGACCTGACACCTGTGGCCGTCACCGGCACCATGAACATTCCCGTCGGCCGCCTGCGCAAACTCGCGATGGGTGACGACTACCTGGGCGCCTTCACCGTCGGCGACCAATTGCTGTGGGGCGCCGCCGAGCCGCTGCGGCGCATGTTGCGCATCCTGATTCAGGGTTAAAGAGACGCTGAACCAGTCCCCTGCGACGCGCGACCATCCGGACCCGGGTGGTCGCCGCGTTGAATTTCTTGTCGAGCCAGCTGTTGACTGAGGAATTCGCCCTGGCAATCCCATGCCGATCCGGCTGCCGAAGATCCGGAAGAACGATACAGCGCTTCCTTAAAGCACGGACGTTCGGGACATCACCGACTGCTCGCGTCGGGCCACAACCGTAACCACTTGTGACGATACGTTGTCGTCAGACAACAACCCAAACTTGTAAGTTGATGCTAACCCACGGTGTCAAAACTTAAGTGCTGTCTTAGCTTGTCAGCCTAATGCCTTGATGTTAATGTTGTTTGTCGAAAATTCGCGTTGAGGTTTTTGTGCGGACCAGCAGAATAAAATTTTATGCAGACGGAGCGCCGGAGGCTCCCATTCCCATGAATCATCCTCGCCGCTGGCGTATCGGTGCCGTCGCAACCGCCATTGCCCTGATCGGCAGCTTCACCAGTTTGCAGGTCCAGGCCCTGGGTTTGGGCCGGGTCACCGTCCAGTCTGCGCTCGGCGAGCCCTTGCGGGCTGAAATCGATATTCCCGAGATCAATGCCGAGGAGGCCGCCAGCCTGCGCGCCAGCGTCGCCAGTGCCGATGCCTTCCGAGCCGCCGGCCTGGAATACAGCGCCGCCGTCACGAATGTGCAGATCACCCTGCAGCGCCGCCCCGATGGCCGGTCTTATCTGCGTCTGAGCAGCGACAGGCCTGTCAGCGAACCTTTTGTTGATCTGATTCTGGAAGCCCGATGGGCATCCGGTCGCATCGTGCGTGATTACACGATGTTGTTTGACCCGCCCAACCTGCGCCCGGCCGCGCAGCCCATGCCCGCGCCGGCCCCGCCCATGGTGTCTCGCCCCCCCGCACCGACCCCCGCGCTGCCGCCGGCACCGGCAGCCTTGCCGTCTTCACCCCCCAGCCCGCCCGCCGTCATGCCGGCACCGGCGGCCCGGCCGATTGCACCGCCACCACCCGCCCCCGCCGTCACAAGCCGCGCCCCGTCACCCAGCGGCCAGACCGTGACCGTCAAAGCCGGAGACACCGCCGGCAAGATCGCGGCACAAACCAAACCCGCCAACATCTCGCTGGACCAGATGCTGCTGGCGCTGCTGCGCAGCAATCCGGATGCCTTCATCGGCGGCAATGTCAATCGCCTCAAGGCTGGCGCCGTGCTGGAAGTACCCAGCGCCGACCAGGCTGAAGCCGTCGCGGCCAGCGAGGCCAGCCGGACCATCGTCGCGCAAAGCCGTGACTTCAATTCTTTCCGCCGCAAGCTTGCTGAAAACGCACCCGCCACCCAGATCGCTGGCGCCGACCGCCAGGCCGCGGGCCAGGTCCAGGCCAAGGTGGAAGACAAGGCACCGGCTGCTGCAACGCCCGACAAGCTGACCCTGTCCAAAGGCGCGGTCCAGGGCAAGGCCGCAGCAGAAGAAAAAATTGCGCAGGACCGCCAGTCCAAGGAAGCAGCGGCACGCGTGGCCGAGCTGTCAAAAAACATCGCCGACTTGAACAAGCTGGGCACCCTGCCCACGCCAGCGCCCGCTGCAGCACCGGCCGCGCCCGCGCCCGCACCTGCAACCCCGGCGCCAGGTGTCGCAGTGACCAGCCCCGGCGCACTGACGGGCACTTCGCCTGCTCCTGCGGCCACAGCACCCCTTGCACCCACGGCGCCGGCCAGCAGCGCTGCTGCCGTCACGCCTACCCCGGCCGCAACTGCAGTCATGCCTGCCGCCAGCACTGCGGTAGCCGCCGCACCGGTCGCCAGTGCAGCCGCACCGGCACCTGTGCCCGTGAAAAAACCTGTGGTGGTGGCGCCCCCTCCGCCGCCAGAAACGAGCCTGATTGACGATCTGCTTGAAAACCCCCTGCTCCTGGCCGGCGGCGCGATCTTGCTGCTGCTGTTGGTGGCTCTGGGTGTTTACCGCGCGCGCCAGCGCAAAAACGCCGTCGCTGTGGACAGCTCCTTCCTGGAAAGCCGCCTGCAGCCCGACTCCTTCTTCGGCGCCAGCGGCGGCCAGCGTATCGACACCAATGAAGGCAATGTCACTGGCTCATCCATGGTGTATTCACCCAGCCAGCTGGATGCCGCCGGCGACGTGGACCCGGTGGCCGAAGCCGATGTCTATCTCGCCTACGGGCGCGACCTGCAGGCCGAGGAAATCCTCAAGGAAGCCATACGTGTCAGTCCCACCCGCATTGCCATCCATGGCAAGCTGATGGAGATTTACGCAAAACGCCGCGATGCCGCAGCCTTTGCAGCGGTGGCGACCGATGCCTTCAACCTCACCAAAGGCCACGGCGTCGAGTGGGCGCACATGGCTGAAATGGGTCGTGACCTGGACCCAGGCAACCCGATGTACCAGCCTGATGGCCAGCCTGCCGCTGCCGCTGCAGTCGCTGCGGCGGCCATCGCCACCACCTCTTTTGCAAGCCAGGCCGCGCCGCCAGCCCTGCCACCCGCGGCTGAGCCTGAGCCATCGGCGGTTGACTTCGATCTCGATCTGGACTTTTCGATGGGAGACGAAGCGCCTGCGCCCGCGCCGGTCGCTGTCGCCCGCACCGAGCAGACCCTGGCCATGCCGGTCATCACTGCGGCGGCTCCACTGGACAACGGGATGGACTTCAGTTCGGCGACGCTGGCCATGCCGACAGCGGCGCCCGCCCCGGCGATTGCCGAGCCCCTGCCATCCATGGATGCCGGCCTGAGCTTTACCACCGACGAGCCAGCCGTTACCACGGCGGCCACACCGCTGGATACATCGGGCGGCATGCTCGAGTTCGACATGGGTGCACTGTCGCTGGACCTCGACGGACCGACCACCGAGAGCCAGGACATCGCGCCAGCGCCCGCACCGGCGTTCGCACCCGCACCTTCGATGGACCTGGAAGACCCGCTGGAGACCAAGTTCGCGCTGGCTGAAGAGTTCCGTGCGATTGGCGACGCCGATGGCGCGCGTTCGCTGGCCGAGGAAGTGCTGGCGCAGTCGAGTGGTTCGCTCAAGGCCAAGGCCCAGGCTTTCCTCAACGCCCTGGCCTGACGCTTTTGTGCCTTTCCCCTGAGAGCCGCCCGTGAGGATCGCTCTGGGCCTGAGCTATAACGGCGGCGCCTACGAAGGCTGGCAGAGCCAGCTGTCCGGCAAGACCGTGCAGGACCAGCTCGAAAAGGCGCTGGGCAAGTTCGCCGACCAGCCCATACGCACCTTGTGCGCGGGACGCACCGATGCCGGTGTCCACGCGCTGATGCAGGTGGTGCACTTCGACACCGCCCTTGCGCGCGAGTTGCCCTCCTGGGTGCGCGGCACCAATGCCTTTCTTCCGCGCGACATTGCCGTGCAATGGGCGCGCGCGGTGCCCGATGCCTTTCACTGCCGCGGCAGCGCCACCAGCCGCCGTTATGCCTACGTGCTGCTGGAGTCGCCGGTGCGCCCCAGCGTCGAGGCCGGCCGCGTCGGCTGGGTCTACCGCCCGCTGGATGGCGCAGCGATGCGCGAGGCCATCACCCACCTCGTTGGCGAACACGATTTTTCGTCCTTCCGTGCGGCCCAGTGCCAGGCCAAAACCCCGGTCAAAACCATCACGCGCATCGAAGTGTCCCAGCGCGCCGGCTACTGGCGTTTCGAGTTCGAGGCCAACGCTTTTTTGCACCACATGATCCGCAACATCATGGGTTGCCTGGTCGCCATCGGCCAGGGCAGTCAGCCGCCCGGCTGGATGGCCGAGGTCAGGGATGCACGCAGACGCGACGTGGCAGCGCCCACCTTCTCACCTGACGGCCTGTATTTCCTCGGTCCGCGTTACGAGGCCCTTTATGGCCTGCCGGAACGCACACCAGCCTATGATTGGCTCCCATGACCATGCACAGGACTCGTATCAAGATCTGCGGCCTCACGCGTGAGGAAGACGTTGACGCCGCGGTTGCCGCAGGTGCCGATGCGGTCGGTTTTGTCATGTATGCACCCAGCCCGCGCTTTGTCAGCGCCGAACGCGCGGCCGAACTGGCGCGCCGCCTGCCGCCTTTCGTGACGCCGGTGCTGCTTTTTGTCAACGCAGCGGCTGCCGACATCGCGTCAGCCTGCGCACTGCTGCCGACCGCCCTGCTGCAGTTCCATGGCGATGAAACGCCGGAAACCTGCCTGCAGGCCGGCCGCACCTTCATGCGCGCCGCCCGCATCCCGCTGGATGAAAACCCCGGTGATGGCGCTGCCAGCTTTGATCTCGTAAAATACGCCGAAGACTTCAAAGCCGCCCAGGCCATCCTGCTCGACGCCCATGTCGACGGATTCGGGGGCAGCGGAAAAACATTCAATTGGTCACTTCTTCCTCCAAGCGTCAACGCTCACCTCGTTTTGTCTGGTGGACTCACACCTGCAAATGTGACCGATGGCATTTTGCAAGTGCGGCCGCGTTGTAAAACGCTGGCCGTTGATGTGAGCTCGGGCGTCGAGATCTCCAAGGGGATCAAGAGCTTCGAGAAAATCAATCAGTTCGTCGCAGCCGTTCGCGCTGCCGACGAACAACTTGTGAAGAACCATGTACGACTACCAACAACCTGACCCGACAGGCCACTTCGGGATTTACGGCGGCAGCTTTGTCTCCGAAACACTGACCCATGCGATCAACGAACTCAAGGCTGCGTACGCCAAGTACCAGCACGACCCGGCCTTCCTTGCCGAATTTCACTCCGAACTCAAGCATTTTGTCGGCCGGCCCTCGCCGATTTACCATGCGGCGCGCACCAGCCGTGAGCAGGGCGGCGCGCAGATTTATCTGAAGCGCGAGGACCTCAACCACACCGGCGCGCACAAGATCAACAACACCATCGGCCAGGCCATGCTGGCCAAACGCATGGGCAAGCCGCGCGTGATTGCCGAAACCGGCGCTGGCCAGCACGGCGTGGCCACCGCCACCATCTGCGCGCGTTACGGCCTCGAATGTGTGGTCTACATGGGCAGCGAGGACGTCAAGCGCCAGAGCCCCAACGTCTACCGCATGAAGCTGCTGGGCGCCACCGTGGTACCGGTCGAGTCCGGCAGCAAGACGCTGAAAGACGCGCTCAATGAAGCCATGCGCGACTGGGTCGCCAATGTCGACAACACCTTCTACATCATCGGCACCGTCGCCGGCCCGCACCCTTACCCGATGATGGTGCGCGACTTCCAGAGTGTGATTGGCGAGGAGTGCCTCACACAGATGCCCGAGATGACCGGTGGCAAACAACCCGACGCGGTGATTGCCTGCGTGGGCGGCGGCAGCAACGCCATGGGCATCTTCCACCCCTACATCGCCCATGAAGCCACGCGCCTGATCGGCGTCGAGGCGGCCGGTGAAGGCATGGACAGCGGCAAACATTCGGCCTCACTGCAGCGCGGCAGCCCCGGCGTGTTGCACGGCAACCGCACTTATGTGCTGCAGAACGAGGACGGCCAGGTGACCGAGACGCACAGCATCAGCGCCGGCCTGGACTACCCCGGCGTTGGCCCCGAACATGCCTTCCTCAAAGACATCGGCCGCGCCGAATATGTCGGTATCACCGATGCGGAAGCGCTGTCGGCCTTTCACTACCTGTGCCGTACCGAGGGCATCATCCCTGCGCTCGAATCCAGCCATGCCTTCGCCTACGCCATGAAATTGGCTCCGACGATGCGCCCGGACCAGTCCATCCTGGTCAACCTCTCCGGCCGTGGCGACAAGGACATCGGCACCGTGGCCGACCTCTCTGGCGCTGATTTTTATGACCGCCCCTCGATGCGCGGGCACACGGTCAAAGGGGGAGCAGCATGAGCCGCATCGCCGCCGTTTTTGAAGCGCTCAA
>JAZKIE010000358.1:0-2118 GCA_040385025.1 Pseudomonadota bacterium
ATCGAGCCCTTGCGCGGGTCGATGATGCCGGAGATGGTTTTCAGGATGGTGGTCTTGCCCGCGCCGTTGGAGCCCAGCACCGTGGCAATTTCGCCGCGGCGCACCTGCAGGCTGACGCCGCGTATGGCCTTGATCGGGCCATAAGAGCTTTCGACGTTGAGCAGCTTGAGCACGGGCTGGTCGCTGACGGGGGGGCGCACGGCGCTCATTGAAAACCCCCTGCCTGGACATCGACAGCTTTGTGCTGGCGGCGCAGCGAGGACACATCGTCGATGGAGCCCAGGTAGGCCTCGATCACGCCGGGGTCGTTCTGCACCTCGCGCGGCGTGCCCATGGCCAGCACCTCGCCCTGGTTCATGGCCAGCACCCGGTCGGACACCTTGGACACCAGCGTCATGTCGTGCTCCACCATCAGCACCGTGATGCCCAGTTCGTTTTTGATGTCCTGGATCCAGAAAGCCATGTCGTCGGTTTCTTCCACATTGAGGCCCGAGGAAGGTTCGTCGAGCAGCAGCAGCTTGGGTTCGGTGCACAAAGCGCGGGCCAGCTCCACCACCTTGCGCACGCCGTAGGGCAGGCCGGCAACGTAGGAGTCGCGGTGATGCTGCAGGTCCAGGAAGTCGATGACTTGCTCGGCCTTTTCGCGTGCCTGGATTTCAGCGTCACGGGTTTTCTGGGTAAAGAAAATTTCGCTCCACAGTCCGGTTTGCCGGTGGGTGTGCCGGCCGATCAGCAGGTTGTGCAGCACGGTGGCGTGTTCAAACAGCTCGATGTTCTGAAAGGTGCGGGCGATGCCCAGCGCCGCGATCTTGTGTGGTGGCTGGTCCGTGAGCTTGGCGCCCAGGTAGTCAATCTCGCCGGTGGTCGGCGTGTAGATGCGGCTGATCAGGTTGAACACCGTGGTCTTGCCCGCACCGTTGGGCCCGATCAGGGTGAACACCTCGCCCTGCTTTACATCGAAGCTGACGTTGTTGACTGCCAGCACGCCGCCGAAACGCACGCTGAGGTTGCGCGCCGACAGCAGCGGCTGGCCAGCGGGTTGTTGCATGTCGCTCATTTCAGTCTGTCCGATTTCTGGAAGGATTTCTGCCGCTTGAACATGCCTTTGCGGTAGAACGGGAAGGTCTGCAGGTAGGTGCGGATCTTGAGCCAGCGCCCATACAGCCCGAGTGGCTCAAACAGCACAAAGGCGATCAGCACCATGCCGTAGACCACACCCTGCAGGCCGGGCGCCTGGCCGATGGCAGCGGGCAGGTAGTCCTTCACCAGTGCAATCGCCTGCGGCATCGAGATCAGGAAGATGGCGCCCAGGAAAGCGCCATGCACAGAGCCGACGCCACCGACCACAATCATCAGCAGCAAGTCAATCGACTGCAGGATGTTGAACTGTTCTGGCGAGATGAATTGCAGCTTGTGTGCATACAGGGCGCCGGCAATACCGGCCAGTGCTGCTGACAGCGCAAATGACAAGGTTTTGTAACGTGCCAGGTGAATGCCCATGCTCTGCGCCGAAATTTCCGAATCGCGAATCGCCACAAAAGCGCGGCCAGTCGGTGAACGCAGCAGGTTCAAAATGGCCAGCGTGGAGCCGACCGCCAGCACCAGGCAGAGGAAATAAAAGGACTCGCCGCTGTCCAGCTTCCAGCCAAACAGGTCGGGTGCCTTGATGTGGATACCGGCGTTGCCGCCGGTGACCTTTTCCCAGCGCGCAAACACTTCCTCAACGATGAAACCGAAGGACAGCGTTGCCATGCCGAGGTAAATGCCCTTGACGCGCAGCGCCGGCAGTCCGACCACCAGGCCCACGGCCGCCGAGAGGCCCGCAGCGCAGGCCAGCGCAATCGGAAACGGCACGCCGGCATTGGTCATCACCGCCTGCGTGTAGGCGCCGACGCCGAGAAAGGCCGCATGCCCGAGCGAGAACAGGCCGGTAAAACCCGCCAGCAGCATCAGGCCCAGGCCGGCAATGGAATAGATCAGGATGAAGGTCAGCTGGGCCAGCCAGTATTCGGCAAACAGCCAGGGCGCCGCCACCAGCAGCAGCATCAATGCGCCGTACCAGAACACATGGCCGCCGTGTTTGGCAAGCTTGATGTCCTGCCCGTAATCGGTCTTGAA
>JAZKIE010000359.1:0-1888 GCA_040385025.1 Pseudomonadota bacterium
ACCCCGCTGACCGTGCTCTCCGGCTTCATCGAAACCCTGCAGACGCTGCCGCTGCAGGAGACTGAACGCACCCGCTATCTGGGACTGATGGCGCAGCAGTCACAGCGCATGCAGACACTGGTCAATGATTTGCTCACCTTGTCGCGCCTGGAAGGCAGCCCGCTTCCCGACACTGCCGGCTGGGTCGGCACCGGCGCCTTGCTCGCGCAATGCGAACAGGAGGCGCGCGCCCTGTCGGCCCTGCTGGCGCCTGGCGGGCATCGCCTGGAGTTTGATGCAGGGCAGGTCTGCGAGCTCGCCGGCGTTCACAACGAGTTGCTCAGTGCCATGTCCAATCTGGCGAGCAATGCCGTGCGTTACACCCCGCCGGGGGGGCTGATCCGGGTCAGCTGGACGCTGCTGGACGATGGTCGCGGCCGTTTCCAGGTGCAGGACAGCGGGCCAGGCATTGCTTCGGAACATATTCCACGCCTGACCGAGCGCTTTTACCGCATCGACCGCAGCCGCTCACGCGAGACCGGGGGCACCGGCCTGGGTCTGGCCATCGTCAAACACGTGACCCAGCGCCACGGTGCCGAGCTGCAGATCGAAAGCCAGCTCGGGCAGGGCTCGCGCTTTTCGATTGTGTTCCCGGCTACGCGGGTGCGGCAGCTTCCGGCTTAGGCTGAGCCTCGGTGCTGCGCCGCACGGCGAACCACAGCAGCCCGGCCAGGCTGAGCGCGACCAGGGCCATGCCGGCGCTGCTGGCCGCCCAGAAGCTCACCGCCGATGGCATGGCCGGGTAGGGCCCCAGCCCCTCGTAAGCCAGGGTATAGCCGCCCAGCAGGCCCAGGCCCCACAACATGAGCGCGTAAAGCAGCAGCGGCGTCAAGGTGATGCGGTAGCAGCGCAGCAGGAAGCCGCAGACGGCTTGTACGGCGTCTCCGACATGGTAGACCGCCACCCACAGCAGCAGCCCGGACGCCAGTTGCGCCACGGCGGGCGTTGCCGAGTAGAGTCCGGCGATGTTCCGGCTTGCTATCAATAAAATAGCTGCCAACGCAAGTGCAGAAAGGGCTACAAGCCTGAAACCTGTCCAAACTGCGCGTGCCGCCTGGACCGGTTGGCCGGCGCCTGTCCAGAACGACACACGCGCGCTGCAGGCAATGGCGATGGACAGCGGCACCATGTACAGCACCGAGGCCATGCTGGCGGCGATCTGGTGACTGGCCGACGCAGTGGTGCCAAGACGCGCGATGAACAGGGCCATCAGCGTGAAGGACGTGACCTCCACCAGGTAAGCCATGCCGCCCGGAATGCCGAGGCGGGCGAAGCCGCCAATCTGGCGCCAGTCGGGTTTTTCCATGCTCACCCACAGAAGGTAGGGCTGGTACAGGCCCTGGGTGCGCAGCATCAGCAGCGCAAAAAGCATCAGGCCGTAGTTGACCACCAGCGTTGCCCAGGCGCAGCCGACCACGCCCAGGGGGTCGATACCGGCACCGCCGGCGACCAGCCAGATGGACAGCGGGATCTTGATGACCAGCGCGCCCAGTTGCAGCCAGGTGATCAGCAGCGGATGGCCCAGCGACTGGTTGAAGGTGCTGTAGATGCGAAACAGCAAGGAGGGCAGCAAAGCCACAGCCAGGACGGCCAGGTACTGCCTGACCTCACCCTGCATCGCCTCGGGCACCTGCGCCCAACGCAGCAAGGGGCCCGGCGAAAGCAGGGCGGCCACACCGGCAAGCGTCAGCAGGGCGCACAGGTAGAGGCTTTGCCGCAGCGACCGGCCCATCGCCTCGGGCCGCCGTGCGCCGTGAAGTTCGGCCCAGATCGGCAGCAGCGCCTGCACGATGCCGATCAGACCCACATACACACTGATGTAGATGGCGGAGCCGACCGACAGCGCCGC
>JAZKIE010000360.1:0-3559 GCA_040385025.1 Pseudomonadota bacterium
GCAAACAGCGGGTGGTCTTTGCGCAGGTTGGAGCCCACCACCAGCACACGCTGCAACTGCGACAAGGAGACGATGGAGGTGCCGAGCCAGCGTGCACCCGCTTGCGGGGCAAATTCGGCGTTGCGCAAACGGTAGTCGATGTTGTCGCTGCCCAGGCCGCGCATCAGAGATGCCGCCAGGAACAGTTCTTCGAGCGTGCTGTGCGGGCTGGCCAGCGTGCCAATGCTGGTGGCGCCGTGGTCGGCCTTGATCTGCTTGAGGCCGTTGGCGACATATTCAAGCGCAGTCTGCCAGTCCACGGTTTTCCACTGGCCGCCCTGCTTGATCATCGGGCTTTTCAGGCGCTCGTCGCTGCCCAGCGCTTCGTAAGAAAAACGGTCGCGGTCGGCAATCCAGCACTCGTTGACGTCTTCGTTTTCGAGCGGCACCACACGCATGACCTGGTTGTTCTTGACCTGGACAATCAGGTTGGCGCCCGTCGAGTCGTGCGGGCTGACCGACTTGCGGCGAGACAGTTCCCAGGTCCGGGCGCTGTAACGGAAAGGCTTGCTGGTCAGTGCACCCACCGGGCAAATGTCAATCATGTTGCCGGACAGCTCGGAGTCCACCGACATGCCGACAAAGGTTTCAATTTCCGCATGTTCGCCGCGGTGCGACATGCCGAGCTCCATCACGCCGGCAACTTCCTGGCCAAAACGCACGCAGCGCGTGCAGTGGATGCATCGGCTCATCTCTTCCATGGAGATCAGCGGACCGACATCCTTGTGGAACACCACGCGTTTTTCTTCTTCGTAACGCGAGCCGCTGCCGCCATAACCGACGGCCAGATCCTGCAACTGGCACTCGCCGCCCTGGTCGCAGATCGGGCAATCCAGCGGGTGGTTGATCAGCAGAAACTCCATCACACCCTTCTGGGCCTTGATGGCTTTGTCGCTCTTGGTGTGCACGATCATGCCCTGTGTCACGGGCGTGGCGCAGGCCGGCATGGGCTTGGGCGCCTTCTCCACGTCGACCAGGCACATGCGGCAGTTGGCGGCGATGCTGAGTTTCTTGTGATAGCAGAAATGCGGAATGTAGGTGCCGGCCTTTTCAGCGGCATGCATCACCGTGCTGCCTTCGAGCACTTCCACTTTCTGGCCGTCGAGTTCTATTTCAACCATATGTATTTCTTTCCGCAATCAAGCTTGCAGGGAAGCCTGAACCGGGGCGGGGGAAGCGGGAGGTATTTGTGGCTTGATCATGGCCTCAAACTCGTGGCGGAAATGCTTGATCATGGCGCGCACCGGCATGGCGGCGGCATCACCGAGCGCACAGATGGTGCGGCCCTGAATGTTGTCGGCCACCGAATTGAGCAGGTCCAGATCGGTCTGACGGCCCTGCCCCTTGTGAATGCGGTCCACCATGCGCCACAGCCAGCCGGTGCCTTCGCGGCACGGCGTGCACTGGCCGCAAGACTCGTGCATATAGAAGTAGGACAGGCGTTTGAGCGACTCGACCATGCAGCGGCTGTCGTCCATCACGATGACCGCGCCCGATCCCAGCATGGAGCCAGCCTTGGCGATCGAGTCGTAATCCATCGTGCATTCCATCATGATGGAAGCCGGCAGCACCGGCGCCGACGATCCACCAGGGATCACGGCCTTGAGGGTGCGGCCCTTGCGCACGCCGCCAGCCAGCTCCAGCAGCTTGCTGAACGGTGTGCCCATGGGCACTTCGTAGTTGCCAGGCAACTCCACATCGCCCGACACGGAATAAATCTTGGTGCCGCCGTTGTTGGGCTTGCCGCATTCGAGGTAGGCCTGGCCGCCGTTGCGGATGATCCAGGGAACGGCCGCAAAGGTTTCGGTGTTGTTGATGGTGGTCGGCTTGCCGTACAGGCCGAAGCTGGCCGGGAAAGGCGGCTTGAAGCGCGGCTGGCCTTTTTTGCCCTCCAGCGATTCGAGCAAGGCGGTTTCCTCGCCGCAGATGTAGGCACCGAAGCCATGCGATGCATGCAGCTGGAAACTGAACGCGCTGCCAAGGATTTTGTCGCCGAGCAGTCCGGCGGCGCGGGCTTCATCCAGCGCTTCTTCAAAACGCTGGTAGGTCGTGAAAATTTCGCCATGGATGTAGTTGTAGCCGACGCTGATACCCATGGCATAGGCAGCAATCGCCATGCCCTCGATCACGCTGTGCGGGTTGTACTGCATGATGTCGCGGTCTTTGCAGGTGCCCGGCTCGCCCTCATCCGAATTGCAGACCAGGTACTTCTGGCCCGGAAACTGGCGCGGCATGAAGCTCCACTTGAGGCCGGTCGGGAAACCGGCGCCGCCGCGGCCACGCAGGCTGCCGGCCTTGACTTCGGCAATCACCTGGTCGGGCGTCATGCCCTGGCCATCACCCTGCGCGAGAATCTTGCGCAGGGCCTGGTATCCACCGCGCGCTTCATAGTCTTTCAGCCGCCAGTTGCTGCCGTCAAGATCGGCCAGGATTTGCGGATTGATGTGGCGACCGTGAAAGCAGGTCTGTACACCGGTGGCGGCGAACTGCGACAGCAGGTTTTGCGCTGCAGGGTTCACAGAATTGGCGGAAAGCGTCATGGTTTACTTCGCCTCTGCAGATGTGAGACCGTCGATCAACTGGTCCAGCTTGTCATTGCTCATGAAGCTGCACATGGTCAGGTCGTTGACCAGCATCACCGGGGAGTCCGCGCAAGCGCCCAGGCACTCGGACTGCTGCAGGGTGAACAGGCCGTCGGCCGTGCTCTCGCCCATGGAAATGCCTAGCTTGTGTTCGAGGTGTTTGAGCGCCTTGGCGCCATCGCGCAACTGGCATGGCAGGTTGGTGCAGACATTGAGCTTGTACTTGCCCACCGGTCGCTGGTTGTACATGTTGTAGAAGGTGGTCACCTCATGCACGGCGATAGGCGCCATGCCCAGGTAATCGGCCACGATTTTTTCACTCTCGGCGCTGACAAACCCGAGTTCTTCCTGAACGATGGTCAGGCAGGCCATGACGGCCGACTGCTTGCCGTCGGCCGGATATTTGTCAACTTCACGTGCAAAGCGCACGAAAGCCTGCTCGGACAATGAAGCCGCTGGCGCCTGGGTGTGTGCTGGAATCATGGTGGAACTCATGCGGTTTTAGCGGTCAATCTCGCCGAACACAATGTCCATGGTGCCGATCACGGCAACCGCATCGGCAATCATGTGCCCGCGTGACATTTCGTCCATGGCCGCCAGGTGCGGGAAGCCCGGTGGACGGATCTTCAGGCGGTAGGGTTTGTTGGCACCATCGCTGACGATGTAGATGCCGAACTCGCCTTTGGGATGCTCCACGGCTGCGTAAGCCTCGCCCTCGGGCACGTGGAAGCCTTCGGTGAACAGCTTGAAGTGGTGGATCAGCTCTTCCATGTTGGACTTCATGGACTCGCGGTCCGGTGCAGCCACCTTGTGGTTGCTGGTGATCACCGGGCCGGGATTGACGCGCAGCCAGTCAATACACTGCTTGATGATGCGGTTGGACTGGCGCATCTCCTCGACGCGCACCAGGTAACGGTCGTAACAGTCGCCGGTTTTGC